>JAISPA010000068.1 GCA_031275255.1 Acidaminococcales bacterium
CCCGATTTCGTAAACATTGTTGTCCAGTTTGCTATATTCAAATCCGCCTGCGTCGGCGCCTTTGCTTTTGACGTTGTACCAGGCGAGGACGGCGTGCAGCTTGTCAGTGAAATTATAGCCGACCTGGGCGCCCAAAAGCTGCAGGCGCTGGTTGGAATCATCGCCGGGATAATAAGGCAGGGCATATATAATGTTCCCCCCTTGGACAGGGCGCAGGGCGAAGACGTCCACGCTCCATTTGTCGGTGGCGTAATTGAGGTTGAGGCCGTCCACGTCGTCGTCCAGCAGGGAACCGTAGACCGCCGTGTGCGACCAGTTGCCGGCCGTTATGTTGACCGCCCCGACGGACCCTTCCACCCAGGCGTTGCGGAGCGTCGCGCGGTTTTCGGAACCGTTGGCGTTGGTGCGGAAATCCTGCCCGTCATGCTCGATCATGCCGGTATATTGCCAGCGGTCGTTTACCTGGCCGCTGATCCACAGGCGGGAGCGCAGCAGACTCTCGTCTGATTTTTCCTCCTGGCTTGTGCCAAACAACAACTGCGTTGTCTCATTATATTTGCGGGTTTCGCGCTTATGACCGAACCGCGCTTCGCCGGTGATGGTTACGTTGTCGAGCTTCTTTTCCAGTTTGGCCACTCGTACGCCGAGACTCTCCAGTTCTTTGGCGAACTCGGCGGCCAGGCGCTCGATCTGCGCCTTCTGGGCGGCGTCGGCTTTATCCGAGCGCGCCAGTGCTTTCGCGATAATTTGGGCCGCCTCGTAGCGGGTGATGTTGGACGAGCCGACGAAACGGCCGCTGCCGTAGCCTTCGATGATGCCGGCCTCCGCCAGTTTGCTGATGGAAGCATAGGCCCAATGGTTGGCCGGCACATCTACGAAAGGATTGGCGGCCAGCGCCGCGCCGGTTGTGCCGAAGACAAAAACCAGCGCCAGGGTAATTATTAAAGTTTTTTTCATTTTGCTCCTCCTTAAAACGATCGGTTTTTCTGCGGGGCGGCGCCCCGCCCCGCGCCCTTTCTGAGCGAACAGGACTTAATCCAGCAAAAGATTCTCTCTGGCCGAATGCCGGTCAAGCCCAAACCGAGCTTAGCCGTCCTTTGGCGTCCGCCGTTGGTAAAAGGAATAAGCAAAATACCGGCTGTCTTTAGCCTAAAGAAGCGATGCCTCAGAGCGGACTCGTCCTCGGTTAGACGAACTATGTTCGGCTAAGCGGATCGGTTCAGTGCCCGACCGGCGGGAAGCATTCCCGGCCGCGTCACAACGGCAGCCCGGCTGCGTTTTTGCCGCGGGAAAAGCCGGCGCGAAGAGCGGCGGAGTGTCCATGTTTCCTCCCCCTCCCCGCGCGGCGGACGCCGCGATGCCAAAACAAACCGTCAGCCGTGAGCCATACCCGCCTCCTTTCTTTAAAGCGCTGCCGTATTTGTCCGCAGCCGCCGGTTTAGTTCAGTACTCAATCAAGGGCATAATACAGTATAACAAAGCCCAAAACTGCTTGTCAAGAGGTTGCCGGAAAAAGTTTTCCGAGGCTAACAGAAAAATGCGCCGGAAATTACGCTTGTTCCGTTGCCAAAACCAAACTGACCCGCACCGGCAAACAGGGTTCGCTCAACCGCGGATGTCCGCCTAAGGCCCGCCGCCTTGGCGGCCGGCGCGCTTTCAGGCAGGCAAAAGCCGCTGTCCATGTCCGGTTGGGGACAACAAAACAGCGGCGTCTTGCTGTTCGCCCGGCGGTTATTTGAAAGGCCGCAGCGTTTCCAGCATGAGATCGAGGTTTTTGCCGAAGTCGGGGTGAACGGAGGCGTCTTCCCGGCAGTTGAAAGAGTAGATGTATTTGCCTGCGGCGGTCATTATGCGGTAAATAACCTGCCGGCGCGCGCCGTCCTCGAATTTAAGCAATATGTATTCATTGGTTCCCGCTTTTTTTACTTCCGAGGCGGTTACGGTAAATCCCGGCAGCGACGGGGCGGCTCTTTCCGCGTCAAGCATTTGCGCGAGGATAGCGTCGGCGTAGCCGCCGGCAAAATCGGCGCAGGTCTGCCGAAGGTCCTCGTCTTTGCCGCCGTTGACCGACTGGAGGGCGAAGGAAGGATCGGGCGCCGTTTGCCCGGTCTGGTAGAAGCGGACGATCCAGGCCGGATTCTTGCCTGCGCGGGTTTCGGTTACAGTAGCCCTGTCCCAGGCGGCGCAGGTTTTCAAGCGAAAATTTGCTTCACGGCTGGCGTGTTCGACCGCGCCGTCCCCGGGGGCTGCGAAATCCGCCGCCGCGCAGGCGCTTACTATCCCAAAAAAGAAAAGAGATAAAAAAAGTTTTTTTCTCAGGCGCGCTCCCTCCTTTTATCACGGAAACAATACTGTTCCCGCGGCATAAAACCCTGTCCGGCTTCCGACGGTAATGAGTCCGGAACGCGCGGCGCGAGCCGGTCCTCTTTGCGTGCTTTTTACCAGTCCCGCGCGCGCAGCGCTTCTTCCGGTTCTATGCCGACGGAAAAATATTTGAGTATGTATTCGATGTCGGCGGCGACGCAGGCGCGGGCAACGGTTTCAAACTCGCTGCCGTTTTCGCGGAACTCTTCCCGCAGGTTGCCGATCATGGCGTTCATTTCGTCAAGCTTTTCCTGGATTTCTTCCCGGCTGCGAAAATTATCGGACAAGTAGTCCACAAAGTCAAGGATGACAAAGCGCAGCTTATCAACGAGAAATTTCGGATAGTAGGCGTCGGCGTACATTTCTTCCAGCAGAAAGTGATCTTCATTGAATTTTTCCAGTATCCCTTCCATTTGAACATGTTGCTCCCCGATAGATTTTTGGCCGCCGCTTGCGCCGGGCGCGCTCAGCCGGCACGCTCCCGGATCCGGCCGGAAGGCCGGGGGCCGCCCTGCGCCGACCACTGTTGGTAAAGCGGATGGCTGTAGAAGGAGAGGACGGTTTGTTTGCGGGCAAAATCGCAACGGAGGGAAATAAAGGTGTCGTTGCCCTGCCAAAGATAGACGACGGTCTTTTGGTGGACGTTGTCGTTTTGCTGCGTAGGCCGTCCGTGCGCTTTCACGAGCGAAGAATAAAGCTCCTGCGAATTAAGGGCGGAATTGCCGCTTTTTATCGCCCTGACCATGAAAAAGCGGCCGTTGAAAAAGTCATAGATTACTTTGTCGAACGAGGTTCCGTAAAAATTATCGGAACGCGCGGCGCAGTTATAGCTGCTGATCCGGCGGTCGGAGCCGGCGCCGGCGGGAACAAAGCGCTGCCCGCTCTTTTCCAGCTCGCTGACCGCGAGTCCCCATTTGAGTCCGTAAAAATCTTTCGGCTCATTGGCGTAGGTCATGGCCAGGGCGCGAGGGCCGGCCAATATGATACAGAAAAGGGCGATAGAGAAAGTTTTTCCAAACATTGGCGTCTTTGTCCTTGTTTTTATAAGTGAATCCGCCCTAAGCCCGCCGCCTTAACAGGCGGCTGATACGGCGGGCTGGAATTTGTTCAAAAGGTAGTTTTGTGGCAGGGGAACTTCTTGCTGAGCATAGTTAAATTATAAGAATTTTTTTTGCAACAGTCAAATTAAAAACGCAAAATCGTCCGCCGCCGCCCGCGGGAAATTCCGGGGCGACCGTCATTTTATTTTGCTGATAAACATTCTATAAATATTCTGTGACTGTATTTTTATAACAGTATAAGCCGGTGGTGTCCCGCTTGACGGCGCACAAGATTTTTTGCCGGAATGTTTTATGTAAACTTGACGATTAAAGCCGCTTATTGCTATACTGAATTATATTGAGGCGTGTGTTTCGCGGTTTCGGTAAAGGCGGCGCCGGCTGCGCGAAAATGATCTGCCTGACGCAAAGACGGGAGGGCGCCTGTTTATTTGGTTATGTTTGTGAGTGATGCATTTGATAAAAAAATTCGCGGTTGTTTTTCTGACGCTGGTTGTTACCGCATCTATCGCGGGTTATGGCGCTTTTCAGATTTTTTACCACAGGCCGGGTAAGGCGCCGCCGCAGGATATAAAAAACCCGGAAAAAGAAGATAAATTTGTCGCCGCCGGACGGACAAACGTCGCTATTTTGGGCGTGGACAGGCGGAATGAGGACGAAGGCCGGGCGGACGCGGTCATTGTTGCCATGTACGACCCGAAGGCGGAGAAAATCAACTTGATTTCCGTACCGCGCGACATGAGAGTATATATAAACGGCGGACTCTGGGATAAGATAAACCATGCCTACAACTACGGCGGGACGGAAAACGTCGTTGCGACCCTGGAAAAGTTTCTGGGGATAAGCATAAAATATTACGTGCAGGTGGATTTTTCCGGATTTGAGCGGATTGTGGACGCTATCGGCGGCGTCCCGCTCACGGTGCGCGAGCGGATGTATTATGAAGACCCCTGGGACGGTCCGTCCGGATTTATTATTGACTTAAAGCCGGGCGAGCAGGTGCTTGACGGCAAAAAGGCCATGCAATTTGTCCGTTACCGCGATGAAGAAGGGGACGTCGGCAGGGTAAAAAGGCAGCAGGATTTTCTCGCCGCCTTTTACGCGAAAATGGCCGATCCGGCCATGTGGACTTCCTTGCCTGACCTGACGATGATCGCTTTAAGTTCCGTCAGTACCAATATGGGGTTTGCCGATATGCTGCAAATCGGCAGAACACTCCGCGAAAACAGCAAATCCGGCCTTAGAGTCTTTACCGCGCCGGGGGAACCGGTACACATTGACGGGATAAGTTATCTTTTGCCTGATATCATGGCTATTCGCTCGGAAATAACGGAAATGACGGGAATGGGCGAGGGCGGCGCTTTTATGAATTCCGCGCGGCGGCTGGCCATGCTCTATCGGGATTCATTGCCGGAAAATGTTGTATATTACGGTGATGATCTGCCGGAAGCCGGGGACGCGGAAGAAAAGACAGCCGACAAGGCGGTTAAGGAAAAGGTTGACGACAAAAGGCCGCCGGCGGATAAGGAAAACCCCGGAAGTTCTTTGCCGCCGGCGAAAAAAGAAATCGGGCCTGATGGCCGGGAAAACAAAAAGCCGGCGGCAGGCAGCGCGCGGCCGCCCGCTTCCCTTCCGGCCGCCGGCAAACCGGGCGCGCCGCCGGCGGAAAGGCTGCCGCGGCAGTTGCGCGCGGCGGTGGTCAATTGCAGCGGCGACCCCAGCGGCGCTTTAAAGATGCAGTCCCTGCTTCAGGGCAACGGGGTAACCGTAACGGAGATATCCGACGGCAATGTACAAAACAGCAGTTCCATCATTTCCAATACTTATGACGGCTGGGTCTTAAGCAAACTGGCCGGTCTGCCTTTCCGCTATTCGCTGAAACTCAGCCGCGACAACAACGCTTCCGTGGAAGCGATCGTGTACGTGGGCAAGGATTTCATTTAAGCAATTTTCACCGGCGCGGCCGCGGGACTGATTGTAATTGCGCAAGCCGTTTTTCTTTGATATGATAATAAATACAGGCGTTCAACGGTAATTTGAACAAGTCCTGAAAAACGGGGACAATTTTCGCTATGTATACCGTGCTTTTTGTTTGCAGCGGCAACACCTGCCGCAGCCCGATGGCGCAATTAATTTTGCTGCGAAAAATAAAAGACGCGAACCTGTCCGAACGGGTCAGAGTATTGTCCGCCGGACTTAACGCCCTTAAGGGCGATGAAATGGCGGCCGCCGCGCGGGCGGCGATGCGAAAAAGAGGAATTGCCGCCGGCGGTTTTTCCGCGCGCGCAGTTGACGAAAAAACCGTCGGGCGCTCTGACATTATCCTTACCATGACCTTGGCCCAGCTTAGAGCGTTAACGGCTTCGTTTCCGGCGGCGCGGGGAAAAGCTTACACGCTGGGGAATTTTTGCGGCGGCGGCGACGTGCCTGACCCTTTCGGCGGCGATGAAAAAGAATATGAAGCCTGCGCCGCCCGGCTGGAAGACATGCTCGGGCGGGCAATGGCCAAAATAAGCGGACTGTCAGGTGATACAGAGTGAAAATAGTGCTGGCTTGCGACCACGGCGGTTATAAACTGAAAGAGAGCGTCAAGGGCTTGTTGGCCGAATTGGAACTGTGCTTTGAGGATTACGGCGTGTTTGACGAGACGCCCGCCGATTATCCCGAAATAGCTGCGCGCGCTTGCGCCGCCATAAAAGACGGGCGGTTCGCGCGCGGTATAATCATTTGCGGAACCGGCGTGGGCGTGTCTATTGCCGCCAACCGGCTCAAAGGCATAAAGGCCGCTTTATGCGGCGACGAATTTTCCGCGCGGATGAGCCGAGAGCATAACGACGCCAATGTGCTTTGCTTAGGCGGACGGGTTATCGGGCCGGGATTGGCCAGCCTTATCACGAAAAGCTGGCTTGAGGCGGAATTCGCCGGCGGACGGCATGCGCGCCGTGTAGCGATGATTGATAAAAATGATTGATAAAATTGATAAAATAAAAAACAGATGATGTGGCATCAAATGTGGCATCAAAAAGGAGCGCGTTGAAATGACATTACTGAAAAATACGGACAAAGAGCTTTATAGCGCGATTGTCAGGGAACTGAACCGCCAGCGTGATAAGATTGAGCTGATCGCCTCGGAGAACTTTGTCAGCTATCCCGTACTGGAGGCGCTGGGCAGCGTACTGACCAACAAGTACGCCGAAGGCTATCCGGGCAAACGCTATTACGGCGGCTGCGAATATGTTGACGAAGTGGAAACGCTCGCGATTGAACGGGCAAAGAGCCTGTTCGGCGCGGAGCACGCCAATGTGCAGCCGCATTCCGGCGCTCAGGCCAATATGGCGGTGTATTTTTCCGTCCTGCAGCCGGGAGACACCATTTTAGGCATGAACCTGGCGCACGGCGGGCATTTGACCCACGGCAGCCCGGTGAATTTCTCCGGCCTTTTGTACAAAATTGTGCCTTACGGCGTAACCGAGCGCGAGGAGACCATTGACTACGATCTTTTGCGCGCCCTGGCGCTTGAACACAGGCCAAAACTGCTTGTGGCCGGGGCCAGCGCCTATTCGCGGTTCATAGATTACGGGAAAATGGCCGCGATCGCCGAAGAAGCGGGCTGCCTCTTTATGGTGGATATGGCGCATGTGGCCGGCATCATCGCCGCAGGGCTGCACCCGTCGCCTGTGCCTTACGCCGACTTTGTAACTACCACCACCCACAAGACGCTGCGCGGGCCGCGCGGCGGGATGATTCTCTGCAAGGAAAAACACGCCAAAGCGGTTGACAAGACTATCTTCCCCGGTATCCAGGGCGGACCGCTGATGCACGTCATAGCCGCCAAGGCGGCGTCTTTCGCGGAGGCGGCGACGCCGGAATTTAAACAGTATCAGCAAAACGTGGTGGACAACGCGGCGGTTTTGGCCTCGGAACTGACTAAGGCGGGCTTTCGCGTAGTATCCGGCGGCACGGACAATCATATGATGCTGCTTGATCTGCGCCCGCAGGGCATAACCGGCAAAGACGCGGAGAAATTGCTTGACACGGCCGGCATTACGGTCAATAAAAACGCCATACCTTTCGACCCGGCCAGCCCGTTTGTTACCAGCGGCATAAGGCTGGGAACGGCGGCGGTAACCACCCGCGGTTTTGACGAGGGCGCGATGAGGGAAGTCGCGGCGATTATCTCCTTTACGCTAAAGTGCGCCGGCGACACGGCGGCATCCGCGCAGGCGTCCCTCCGGGTAGCGAAACTTTGCGGCAGTTACCCGCTTTACCCGGAAATAAGCTGAGTGGACAAGGACAGTTTTCTATGCAAGGAATAATCCGCCCGGATTGGGACGAATACTTTATGGAATTTGCCCGGACCGCCGGGAAAAGATCTACCTGTTTAAGGCGGGCGGTAGGCGCTTTGCTCGTGAAAGACAAGCGTATATTGGCGACAGGCTATAACGGGGCGCCGCAAGGGCTTAAACATTGCGGCGAAACAGGTTGCCTGCGCCAAAAGCTCAATGTGCCGTCAGGGAAAATGCATGAACTTTGCCGCGGCCTGCACGCCGAACAAAACGCGATCATCCAGGCGGCCCTGCACGGCGTGTCCATTGCCGGCGCAACGCTTTACTGCACTCATCAGCCCTGCGTGGTTTGCGCGAAAATGCTGATCAACGCCGGCGTGAAAAAAATA
>JAISPA010000269.1 GCA_031275255.1 Acidaminococcales bacterium
AATTGAATTCCGATAAGGCCAGTTATAAAGAAGCGTTTATTGATGTTGATCCGGTAAGTGTGATATAATTAAATATTAAAGTGGTGAAAACGGGGGGGAATTTATGGCGAAAATGACCATACGGCAGGCGGGGGATCCGGTTTTGCGGGAAAAATCCTTGCCGGTCGTAAAGATTGATAAAAGTATACATAAACTTTTAGACAATATGGCCGAAACCATGTACGCCGCCACGGGAGTGGGCCTGGCCGCGCCGCAGGTAGGGGAGAGCAAGCGCGTTATCGTCATTGACGCCGGCGACGGGCTTTTGGAATTGATAAATCCACGGATAGTTGCCAGTGAAGGCGTACAGCTATGCAAACAGGAAGGGTGCCTTAGCTTTCCCGGCCTTTTCGGGGAAGTGGAAAGGGCGTTTAAGATTAAACTGGAGGCCGTCAACAGGCAGCGGCAGAAGATACGCTTGTCGGCCGAGGGAATCAAAGCCCAAGCCATACAGCACGAAATAGACCATCTTGACGGGATACTGTTTATTGACCGGGCGACGAGCATTTCCAAACAGGAAGAGGAAAAAGCGGAGGAATAACTCATGGCGCTGCGCGTGATTTTTATGGGTACGCCGGCTTTTGCCGTTCCCGCCCTGAAAATTTTACATGAACAAAAACACGAGCTTGTCCTGGTTGTTACGCAGCCCGACCGCCCCCGGGGAAGGGGACAGGCTTTAGCCGCCTCCCCCGTGAAACAGGCGGCGCTGGCTTTGCGCCTTGACGTCGTGCAGCCGCTGAAAATACGCGAGCCGCGGTTTGTCGAACATCTGCGGGCACTTTCGCCTGACGTCATCATAGTGGCGGCTTTCGGGCAGCTGCTTTCGGAGGAAATACTGAAAATACCGCCTTACGGCTGCATAAACCTGCACGCATCGCTGTTGCCGAAGTATCGCGGGGCGGCGCCGATACACTGGTCTGTGCTCAACGGGGAAAAAGAAACGGGCAACACCGTCATGCTGATGGACAAAGGCATGGATACGGGCGCGATACTTATGAGCAACCGCATAGCGATCGGTGACGACGAGACCACCGGCGAAGTGCATGACCGTCTGGCGGTTTCCGGCGCACTGCTTTTGGCGGAGGCGTTGGAAAAACTGAAAAAGCGCGAACTGACGCCGACGGCACAGGACGATGAGCGGGCTAACTACGCGCCCAAACTGACCGGTGATTTGGAAATAATCGACTGGCGCGTTTCAAGCGCGGCTGTATTCAATAAGATACGCGGCCTTTATCCCTGGCCGGTAGCCTATACGTTCACCGAACACGGGCGGTTGAAAATCCACGCCGCGCGCCTTTACAAAAAGGATGCCCGGCGGCAGCCGCCGGGGCGGTTTGCCGGACTGACCGGCGACGGTTTTTTGGTCGCCGCCGCCGACGGCGTGCTGGAAATATTGAAAGTGCAGCCTGAAAGCAAAAAGATAATGCCGGCTCTGGATTTTGCCAAAGGATACATTGCCGGCAAAGGCGAAGGATTGTATTTTGGGAGAAAATCTGATGTTTGAAAAGTCACCGAGGCCGAAAAAACGCCTTTTTTTGGCCCTTGTCCTGATCAGTATACTGCTTTTATCCGGCGTGGTTTATTTGTTGTGGAATATTATGACGCCCGGACTGCAAAATATCAGTTCCTATCTTCCGGAGGTTGTCGGCGGCCTTATTCTGTTTCTGCTCGTTTTTTCGCTTTTCGCTTTTTTCCTGATGGCGCTGGCGGTCGCGGGCGTGCCTTTGTTCAGGCTGTTTCAGGGAATGGCCTGGAATTTCGTCAATGTGCTTTTCCCTTTGGCGGTTTTTTTCGGCCGTTTGTTCAATATCGGCAAAGAACGCATAGAACGCTCATTTATCGCCTTAAGCAACCATTTGTTTCAGCAGAAGAAAATGGTCATTGCCCCGGAAAGATTGCTGCTGCTCTTGCCGCACTGCCTGCAGCGCGGCGACTGTCCCTACAAAATAACGCAGAACATTGACAACTGCCGGCAGTGCGGCGGCTGCCGGATAGGCGATCTTTTGCGGATATGCCGCGCCTACGGCGTGAACATGACGGTAGTGCCGGGCGGCACCCTGGCGCGCAAGGCGGTAATGAGCATAAGACCGAAGGCGGTGTTGGCGGTTGCCTGCGAAAGGGACCTGACCAGCGGCATACAGGATGTTTTCCCGCTGCCGGTTTTTGGCGTTCTGAATGAACGGCCTGACGGCCCTTGTTTTAATACGATGGTTGATACGCAGCTGGTGGAAAAAGCCATCAGGCGGATCATAGGCCGGGGAGATAATTATGGGGAAACCGCCTGAACACCTGTCGCCGTCCCGGCTGATTGCCTTGCGCACTGTTTCCGGCGTGTGGAAAGACGGCGCTTACGCCAATATCGCCCTTAACCGCGAACTGAATAAAAGCCGCTTGCCGGAAATAGAGCGGCGGTTTGTTACAGAAATGGTTTACGGGGCGGTCCGGGCGGGCCTTGTACTTGACCGGCTTTTGGCCAGGTTTACCGTCAGGCCGCCCGCGAAAATCCCCGCGGTGATTTTGTATATACTGCGTTTAGGCTTGTACCAAATGTTTTTTCTTGACAAAATACCCGTTGCGGCCGTCTGCAACGAGGCGGTAAAACAGGCCAGGAAATTCGGGCATGAGGGAACGGCTAAATTCGTCAACGGCATCCTGCGCGCGGCGGCGCGCTGGAAAGACAGCGCCGGACTGGAAGCGGAGCCGGAATTGGCGGAAGCGCTTGTCCGGCGGCATCCGGATTGGCTTTTTGCGCATTGGACGCGCCAGATCGGCGAAGAGGGCGCGCGGGCGATTTGCTTGATCAACAACCTGCCGGCGCCCGTGTGTTTACGCGTGAATACTCTAAAGACAAACGCAGCCGCGCTGGGGGAAATATTGCGCGCGGAAGGAGTCGACACAACTCCCTCTTTATGGTGTCCGGAAGGCCTGGTGGCTGAACGCGTTCCGCCTCTGGCCGCGCTTGACAGCTTTCGGCGGGGACTTTATCAGGCGCAGGACGAAAGCTCCATGTTGGTTGCGCCTTACCTTAACGTGAGGCCCGGTCAGACGGTGCTGGATTTATGCGCTGCGCCCGGCGGCAAAACCGTTCATATTGCGCAGCTTATGCAAAACAAAGGCGAAATTATCGCTTCTGATATTTACGAACATAAACTTGCGCTTATAAATGAGAACGCCCAACGCATGGGCATTGCCATAATAAAAACCGTCCGGCGGGATGCGTCCGCGGTAAATCCGGAATGGTTCCTGGCGGCTGACCGGGTGCTCGTGGACGCGCCCTGTTCCGGGCTGGGGGTTTTGCGCCGCCGGCCGGACCTGCGCTGGCGCAGGCAGGAAACAGACCTGAAAAAATTTCCTCCCCTGCAAGCGGCAATCCTGCGCACCGCCGCCCGCTACGTGCGGCCGGGCGGGAAACTCTTGTACAGCACCTGCACCACCGAACCGGCGGAAAATTTCGCGCTGGTGAAAAACTTCCTTGCCGAAAACGACTGTTTTGAACCGGTAAAAATAAGGCATCCGCGCGAGCCGGCAACACTTGATTGCCTTCAACTCTGGCCGCATATAGACAAAACGGATGGATTCTTTATTTGTGTTTTGCGGCGCAAATGACTATAATAATGATGAGGGATATAAACTGGAAATATTCGGAATGACCGAAGATTGTTTGCGGGAAGCCGTGAGTAAATTGGGCCTGTCCGCGTTCAGGCGGCGGCAGATCGTCCGTTGGCTTTATAAAGCCGACGTCTGGGATTTTGCCGCCATGACCGATATAGCCGCCAAAGACGCGGCGTTGCTGCGGGAAAAATTTACCGTTTTGCCTGCGCGGGCCAATATCCTTGGCCGCAAATTGTCAAAAGACGGCCTGGCCGCCAAATTGCTTGTCGGTCTGCCGGACGGCCAGGCGATAGAAGCGGTCGGCCTGCGGCATGATTACGGGTACAGCGTGTGCGTGTCCAGCCAGGCGGGCTGCGCCATGGGTTGTGCTTTTTGCGCCAGCGCGGCGCACGGCCTGATACGCAACCTTACGGCGGCGGAAATGCTGGCACAGGCCGCGCTTTTGAAAAAGCACTTCATCGGCGGCGCCAATATCAGCAATGTGGTGGTTATGGGTTCAGGCGAGCCGCTTTTGAACTATGAACAGCTCATTATGTTTTTGCGCCTTTTACACGATCCCGCTGTTTATAACATCGGGTTTCGCAACATGACAGTATCCACCTGCGGGATAATTCCCGGCATAAACAGGCTGGCGGCGGAAAAAATACCCGTCACTCTGGCGGTGTCGCTGCACGCTCCGGAGGACGGGCTGCGCGGCGAACTCATGCCGGTCAACCGTAAATACAAAATAGCCGGCGTCGTGGAAGCGGCCGCCCGTTACGCCGAGATCACCGGACGGCGGGTAACTTACGAATACCTGCTGATAAAAGACGTAAACGACGGCGCGCGGACGGCGGAAAAACTCGCCAAACTTCTGCAGAGCACCCTTTGCGCAGTCAATATCATTCCGGTCAACCCGATCAAGGGGAAAAGCTGGCAAAAACCGGGCAAAAAACGGACGGAAAAATTCGTGGCCGCCCTTTTGGCCAACGGCGTAACGGCGACCGTGAGAAAAGAGATGGGTTCTGACATACAGGCGGCCTGCGGCCAGCTCCGTGCGCGTTATATCAGCAGTCAAGCGAGGTTATGACAAATATGTTTTTTTTGCGTAAAATCTTTCCGGCCGCCGCCGCGAAAGAGCGGAGGCCCCAAAAGGCGGTTTGGGCCGGGTTCACCGATGAAGGGACGATCTGCGACGACCGGCGGACGAAGATATTTTCCCGCGCCGTAAAAATACCCGAACAAAAGCAGGCTTTGCCGGCCGTGTTAAAAGTCGTCTCCGGCAAGGACGCCGGCTTGGAAATACCGTTTGAAAGCGGTCAGGTAAACATCGGCCGGATGGCGGGCAGCGATCTGTTGCTTAACGACCTGAGCGTTTCCCGCCTGCACGCTTTCATTGTGAACGAAAACGGCCGCCATGTACTCTATGACGGCAAAAGCACGAACGGTACATTTTTGAACAGTCAGCGGATAAGCCAAAAGATTTTGCGGCACGGCGATTTGATAAAAACCGGCAATACGGTCATTGTCTATGAATTGCAATAGCAAGCCTGTGCTTGCGCGGCCGGCCGCGCGGACGGCGGGTTCCGCGGCGGCGTATTCGGGCGGAAGGGGAACGGCTTCCGGAGCTTGGCAAAAGGTGGGTGTGTATGAAGGTAATAGGCGGAACAGATCGCGGCCTTGTGCGCGAAAACAATGAAGACAGCATATTGGCCGAACCGGATTTGTGCATAGTGGCGGACGGCATGGGTGGGCATTTGGCCGGCGAGATAGCCAGCCGGGACGCTATAGCGTGCGTAAAGGAATTTATCGGCGACAACAAAGGGCGCGACCGTTTGTTCGTACTGGCCGAAGCGGTAAAATACGCCAACAAATACATTTTTAACAAAGCGCAAAGCGGCGTCCAATATAAAGGTATGGGGACGACCGTTACCGTAGCGAGCGTCACGGAGGATAAACTTTTTTACGCCCACGTCGGCGACAGCCGGTTGTATTTGTTTCGGAACGCGAAACTGGAACGCATAACGTCCGATCACTCATTTATCGCGCAGCTTTTGGAATCCGGGCAAATAACGCCCGAAGAGGCCGCCGTGCACCCCAATAAGAACGTAATTACCAAAGCAGTCGGCGCCGCGCCTGATATTGATCCGGATACCGGCTGTGTCGCTCTTTTGGCAAAAGACGTTTTCCTTATTTGCTCCGACGGCCTGACCAACATGCTGCCGGACGGGGCGATCGCCGAAATTATCGGCGGGGGCCTTGAAAATCCGGAAGAGATGGCCGGCCGCCTGATTGAAGCCGCTAACGCGGCGGGCGGGATTGACAACATAAGCGTTATATGTATGCAATACTAATGGTGAGGCTGCGTTTTCATGATAGGCAAAGTATTGAAGGGCCGGTATAAAATAACAGAAAATATTGGCTATGGCGGCATGGCGGAGGTATACAAGGCTATAGACATGAGCCTTGACCGCGTTGTGGCTGTGAAGGTGTTGAGACCGCAATTTGCCGCCGACGACGGGTTTGTAAAAAAATTCGGGCGCGAAGCGCGGGCGGCCGGCAGTTTAAGCGACGGCAATATTGTCGGCATTTTTGATATCGGCGCGGAGGACGGCCTGCATTATATAGTCATGGAATTTGTGGAAGGCGAGACGCTGCAAAAATTAATAACGCGGGAAGCGCCGCTTGCCTGGGAGCGGGCGGTATTTATCGCGCGCGGCATAGCCGGGGCGCTTTGCAAGGCCCACGCCCGCGGTATAGTGCATTGTGACATAAAGCCGCACAACATAATGATCGACGCGGCGGGCAACCCTAAAGTCAGCGATTTCGGCATAGCGCACGCCATCAGCTCGTCGACGATCACTTTTGCGGGATCCATTCTGGGTTCGGTGCATTATTTATCGCCGGAACAGGCGAAAGGCGAACCGGTAACCTTCAGTTCGGACATATATTCCCTCGGGGTGGCGCTTTTTGAAATGCTGACAGGGCAATTGCCCTTTACCGGCGATACTCCTATCGCCGTGGCCATGAAACATGTGCAGTCCTCTCCGCCTGTTTTGCGCGACGTAAACGCCGGCGCGCCGGCCGTCCTGGAAGCCGTCGTAAGCAGGGCTTTGGCCAAAAAGCCCGAAGAACGCTATGAAAGCGCCGAAATGTTCATAAAGGCGCTGGATGCCGCCAGAGAGTGCGCCGAGGGCGAAGGCGGCCTTTTTTCTGAAGGAGCGACGACCGTCATCGATAAAGCGGCGGTTCAGGACGCGCTTGAAAAAAGTAAACCTGCTGCGGTTAAAGTAAGAAGACTTACCCTCGCCAAATACTATAAATACCTTGCCCCTGTTTTTTCCCTGGCGGCGGTTTTTTTCCTCAGCGCTTATGTAATGTACGCTTATTTCGGCGGCGCCGGCGAGGTGGAGGTTCCCGACCTTGCCGGCAAACAGGTTGAGGAAGCGAAAACCCTTTTAAACCGGAAAAATCTCGGCAGCCTCATCAACGAAGAATTCAGCGCAGCCGTACCGGCGGGCCTGGTCATTTCGCAAACGCCGGCGGCCGGCAGTATAGTAAAAGAATACAGGGAAATAAAGGTAGCCGTCAGCAAAGGGCCGCAGTTGATAAATGTGCCGGTGCTTTTAGGCGCCAACATTCAACAGGCTTTGTCAGTCCTGGAAAACCTGTCCTTATCGCCCGGCCGGGTGGAAGAGCGGGAAGAAGCGGGACAGGAGCCGGGCACGGTACTCTGGCAGAATCCTTCCCCGCCCGCCCAGGTGGGGTTAGGCACTTACATCGATCTGGTCGTGGCGGCGGCTAAAGGCAGGAAAGTGCTCATGCCGGACCTGTCGGGCATGACCACCAACGAAGCCCGTCTGCGTCTTATTGCTTTGAAACTGAAAATTAACGATATCGACGACCAATATACCTCCGACAGCCCGAGCGGAACGGTTGTGGGACAAATCCCCCTTCCCGGCCAGCAGATCAGCGAAGGCGACGGCGTGATTATCAGAGTGGCCAGATCTTTAAACGAGCAAAGCAAGCAGGGAATCGTCGAATTTGTCGTGCCGGACGGGAAAAATCAAAAAATAAAGATCATCGTTACCGACAACCGGAGCCGCCGCGCGATTTATGAAGGCGTACATAATTCGGGCGAGCGGATAAGACAGACCGTAGACGGCCTGGGCAATGTGCGGGTGCAGCTTTACAGCAACGAGCGGCTGGTTGAGGAGAAATTTATTTGACGGAAAGAAAAACCGGCGTTGTAATAAAAAATTATAACGGCTATTACTATGTCGATTCCGCCGGCGAGGCAGCGCCGTGCAAACTGAGAGGCAGGCTGAAAAAAGAGCGTTTTTCGCTTTTAACCGGCGACAGGGTCGTATTTACCCCGCCGGAGCGTCCCGGCGGCGAAGGCTGTATAGAAAACATCCTTGACCGCAGGAACCGCCTGTATAAGCCGGCAATCGCCAACATTGACCAGATAGCGATGGTTTTCTCGCTCAAAAATCCCGACTTCAACCAAAATATCGCCGACCGCTTTTTAGTTGCCGCCGAGCAATTGGCTATACCGATCATCATCTGCCTGAGCAAAGCCGACCTCCTGACAGAATCGGACAGTACCGGCCGCTTGGTTTGCCTGTACGGAAAAATCGGCTATAAAGTCATTAAAACGTCAGTCGTTGACAATACGGGGCGGCAAGAGTTGCAGGAACTTTTGACAGGTAAAACAACCGTTTTTTCCGGCTTGTCCGGCGTAGGCAAATCCACCTTGCTAAACAGTTTCTATCCCGAACTGGCCCTTCCCACAGGCGCGGTCAGCGCCAGAAACAACAAAGGCCGGCATACCACCAGATTTTCGCAGCTGCTGCCGGCCGGCGGCGGTTACGTCGCCGATACGCCGGGGTTCAGCCTCGCGGAAACGGCTGAATTTACGGAAGACGCGCTAAAGCGCGCTTTCCGGGAATTTACCGTTTATCAGGATAACTGCCGGTTCGCGCAATGCGTGCATTTGAATGAACCGGATTGCGCGGTGAAAGCGGCGTTGGCGGACGGACTGATCAATCAGGCGCGCTATGACAACTATTGCGCCCTTTTACTGGAAATCCGCACGAACGCAAAGAGGAGATTTAAATGATTAAAATAGCCCCTTCTATTTTATCCGCTGATTTTGCCTCGCTGGGGACGCAAATCCGCAAACTGGAAAAAGCCGGCGCCGATTGGCTGCATATCGACGTCATGGACGGACATTTTGTCCCCGTCCTGACTTTTGGCGCGCCGATAGTGGCGAGTCTGCGCCCTTTGAGCGCTCTTTTTTTCGACTGTCATCTGATGGTGGAGAACCCGTCGATGTTTGTCGATGATTTTGCGCTGGCCGGCGCCGATTTGATTACCGTTCACGCCGAAACGGAAAAACACCTGCATAGATTGCTGCATATGATCAAAAACAAAAAAAGCGTCAGCGGCGAATATATGAAGGCAGGCCTTGCTCTGAACCCGGCGACCGCGCTCGGAGCGGTGGAAGAACTATTGTGCGACGCCGACCTTATATTGCTTATGTCGGTAAACCCCGGGTTTGCCGGCCAGAAGTTTATTGAG
>JAISPA010000058.1 GCA_031275255.1 Acidaminococcales bacterium
ATGGGCGGCTGTTTTTGGATGATCGCCCGGCGGAGGCAGACGAAATAATCGCCCTGGCCGCCGACAAGGCCAAGCGCGACGGCAAATTCGCCGTACTCATAAGGGCGGACAGGGAAACCGATTATCGGCATGTGGTGGCCTTTCTTGACAAACTAAAAGGCGGCGGCGTAACCCGCGTGGCGCTGGCGACCCAAAGCGGTGCGGAAAAATGAGCGGCCGCAAGCGCCATGCCGCCGCCTTTTGCGGGTCATTGTTCGCCCATCTCCTGCTCGCCGCTCTTTTCGCCGTTTTGGGCGTCTTTACGGCAAATGCGCCGCCATCCCTTGCCCTGGAGGTGTCTTTTGCCGGCAGCCCCGGCGGCGGGGGCGGGGCGCCCGCCCCCGTTTTGCGGGCGGCGGCCGGCTTGCCGCCGCCCGCGCCGGATGACATAGCGGAGGAGATAAAAACCCAACAGCCGCCGCCGGCCACGCCCCCCGCCGCGCGTCCGCCGAAAGACGCCGGCGCCCCCGCAGACGGCAATGATAAAAATAATACCGCCGGCCAGGGCGCGGGCGGCGACGCTGGCGGCGGCAAAACGCCGGGAGGGGGGAGGGGCGGCCAGGGCGGCGGGGGCGGGCAAGGCGCGCAAAGCGCCCTGCCGCGCATGCTCTACTACAAAGAGCCCAATTATCCATCCTCGGCCATAGCGGCCGGCGCGCAGGGGACGGTACACATCAGGCTGGCGGTCAGCGTGCGCGGCGCGGTGGAAAGCGTATCCTTGGAAAAGTCTTCCGGCTGGCGGGAAATCGACGCCTCGGTCTTAACGGCCGCGAAACAATGGCGTTTTTCGCCGGCCAAAGACGCCCGCGGGAGAAGCATGGCCTGCTATGTGGATTTGCCGGTTAATTTCCGTTTGCGCAAATGATGCTAATATCCAATAATTCAATAGAATGCAACGCAAAAAGTATTGCCGGGCGCAATTGGGTTCTATCTACTTTTCAATAGAAGATTAGTATAAAACCTGTTGCTCCGCGGCCTTTCCCAAGCGTTCAGTTGACGGTGGCCGGCGGCATGATTTTGCCGGCCGCCGTTTTGTTTTCCGCCGCCGCAAGGATTTTTCTGCTGCGCTCCAAAGCGGAGGCGAAATCCTTCCAATAAATCCTTTTGCCGGCCGCGGAGAATATTCCCGCCTTGTGGAGGCTGTAGCGCACGTCGTTGTTGGCTTCGGTCAAAAGCGTCCTGACATTATGGTTTTTCAGTTTGATGATGACGTTTTTGAGCGTCTCGATCGCGGTCATATCGGCGAAAGGCACATGATACAGCCGGATGATGAGTATTTTAGGATAAGTGTTGGTATAGGCGAGTGTCCGTTCAAACCTTTCCACCGCGCCAAAAAAGAGCGGGCCTTCGATTGTGTAGGCAATCGCCCCCTTGGGGAGGACCCTTTCCGGCTCGCGCCCGAGTTCTTCGCTGCTTACCTTGTGCACGTCCACCGACGTAGTCATGCGTTTCATAAAATGCAGCGCCGCCAGCAATACTCCGACATTGACCGCTGCCACCAAATCGGCGAAAACAGTCAGCAAAAAGGTTACCAGAAGAATGATCACGTCCGCTGCCGGCGCTTGCCTAATCATATAAACGACATATTTGACGTCGCTCATGTTGTAGGCAACGACAAAAAGTATCGCCGCCATGGCCGCCAGCGGTATGTAAGAAGCGGCCGGCGCGAGAAAAAGCACTATGAGCAGCAGGGCGGCGCACTGGATTATGCCGGACAGCGGACTGTTGCCGCCGTTGCGGACGTTGGTGGCAGTACGGGCAATCGCGCCGGTTGCCGCTATGCCGCTCAAAAGCGGGGAAAAAACATTGGCGATTCCCTGTCCGATCAACTCCTGGTTGGAATCATGCCTGGTATCGGTCATGCCGTCGGCAACCACCGCCGAAAGCAGCGATTCAATCGCGCCAAGGATGGCAATAGTAAAGGCGGGGCCGACAAGCGCGAATACGGTTGGCAGGTCAAACGCAGGCAAAGTAAAAGCAGGCAGGCTTTGCGGTATGCCGCCGAAAGCGTTGCCGATGGTTTTGACGCCCGGGAAGTTAAACCAGGCCTGCAGGCCGGTCGCCAGCAGCATCGCTATGAGCGGGCTGGGTATGCGGCTGAATTTTTTTATTTTCGGGAAAAATATTATGGTCAAAAGGCTGATTACGGCCAATCCCAGGGTAGCCTGATGAAATTGCGGCAATACTTGCAAGAGGTTCCATACTCTTTCGTGAAAATATCCGCCTGCTGTCTTGGGCAGCCCGAAAAAATACTGCCATTGCCCGACGCAGAGGACTACGCCGATACCGGCGGTAAAGCCGACAATGACCGGCTTGGGGATGAATTTTATGACTCCCCCGAAATTAGACAGGCCCATACAGACGAGCATAACGCCCGCCATGATCGTGGCGGTCTGCAAGCCGGCCATGCCGTGCGACGCCCCTATGCCGGACAATAGCATGACGAAAGCTCCGGTAGGCCCGGCTATCTGAACGCGGCTGCCGCCGAAGAGCGATACGCAAAGCCCGGCGACGATCGCCGTGTATATTCCCTGCTCGGGCTTCGCGCCCGAGGCTATGGCAAAAGCCATGCCCAAAGGTACGGCGATAACGCTGATGATAAGACCTGACACCAGATTGCGCGGCCAATATTTTTGGGCGAACAGGCCGGCCTTTTTTGCTTCAAGAAAGGCAATCATTTTTTCTCACTCCCAAGTCATTATAGTTCAAAAACCGGAAAACCAGATGTTTGCGGCTTCCCGCCGCCATTGCGGCGCAAGGCCAAAAATGGCGCCATCCTTTTGGCAATGCTTTTTTGAATGTTTTAAAGTTTGTTGGCCCTAAATGTCCCTTCACGCTGCCCGCTTTTGCCGCCAACGTCGCCGCGCCCGTTATTTCCGTTTGACAGCGCCGCCGAATTAATATATTATCATAATATAGCATAACATAACATAAAATTTACACTAGGCCGGCACCGGGTAAGCGCCGAACACGAACGCCCGCAGGGGCGGGGCGGTGGCTTTGGCGCCGGGCAACAGAATGTAGAAAATGTTACCTGGCGTTTTTTGGTTTTTGCGGCAAACAAAGGCTTTTCAGTACACTTTTTGTTTTGCGTTTTGGCATATAATCTATTGTGCCAAAATGGCAAATCGGCTCTACAGGATGAAATTGCTCTTGCCAAAGGTAACATTTTCTACATTCTGTTGCCTGTCCGGTTTATAGCCAGCAAACGGCAGATCGCAAACCACTTGTTTTTGCCTGGGCCAACACGCCCCATTGATGAATACAAATTATTTTATTGTATTTTGGGGCAAAGAACATGTACAATATAATAAGTAAATTATAATCGTTTGTCAATAAGGAGTTCACAATGTTTACAGACAGGGCCAGGATATATGTCAGGGGAGGCAAGGGCGGCGACGGGATGCTGGGTTTCCGCCGCGAGAAATACGTTCCCCGGGGCGGCCCGTCCGGCGGCGACGGCGGGCGCGGCGGCAGCGTTATATTACTGGCGGATGAAAATATCAATACGCTGGTGGATTTTCGCCACAAGCGCAAATTCGAGGCAAAGCCCGGCGGGCGCGGCGGCATGAGCAATTGTTTCGGCGCTGCCGCCCCGGACATAGTGATAAAAGTTCCCGTAGGGACACTGGTTTATGGTGAAAAAGCGGAAACGCCGCTTTACGACCTGAAAGAGCACGGACAGAAATTTACCGCGGCGCGCGGCGGGCGCGGCGGGCGCGGCAACGCTAAATTCGCCGACAGCGTAAACAGGGCGCCGGCTTTCGCGGAAAAGGGGGAGCCGGGCGAGGGCCGCTGGCTAAGACTGGAGCTTAAGCTCTTAGCCGACATTGGTCTGATCGGCTATCCCAGTGTGGGAAAATCCAGCATTATCGCCAGGGTGTCGGCCGCCAAACCGGAGATAGCGGCTTATCACTTTACAACCCTCAGCCCGGTTTTGGGCGTCGTCAGCGTGGGCGAGGAGGCGAGTTTCGTGCTGGCGGACATACCGGGGCTTATTGAGGGCGCGCATAGCGGCGCCGGCCTCGGGCACGACTTTTTGCGGCACATAGAGCGGACACGCGCGATCATTCATGTGGTTGACGCGTCCGGCCTGGAGGGGCGCGACCCGATAGAAGATTTTAATAAAATAAACGAAGAACTGGCGCTTTACAGCGGGCAATTAGCGGCGCGCCCGCAACTGGTGGCGGCCAATAAAATGGATCTGCCGGCGGCGGGGGAGCAGTATTCCCGCCTGGCGGCCCACGCCGAGTCAAAAGGATACGCGGCATTGCCGGTGTCGGCGGCCAGCGGCGAAGGCCTGCCGGATCTCGTGCGCCGCGCCTGGGAGATGCTAAAAGATGCCCCCGCCGCGCCGGAGATCTGCACAGCCGCCTTGCCGGCGGAAGACGGCGGCGCTTTTGCCATAAGGCGCGAAGATGACGGCACATTTTGTGTAACAGGCCGCAACATCGAAAAACTTGTGTCCATG
>JAISPA010000093.1 GCA_031275255.1 Acidaminococcales bacterium
ATGCCAAATATTGCGGCCGTTTCCCTGTGTGTGTGTCCAGCGTTCAGATATTCAATTGTTCGTTTTCTATATTTTTTATCATAGCTCATAGCAATTCTATATTACCAAATTACTGCCGCTGTTTCAATGCTATTTAACTATAACACGGAGTACCGGCGAAAAATCGGCCGCGTTTTGCGGGAAATTTTCGTGAATATTAAAAAGCACGCCCGGGCGCGGACTGTTTCTCTGAAATTGGCTCGCCGGGACGGGATGATCGTCTTGTGCGTAAAAGACGACGGACACGGCTTTTCGGCCGTTGAGGGCAGCACCGGGGGCAATTCCTTCGGCCTGCAGAGCATTGCGGAAGACATAAAAGCTATAGGAGGGGTCATTTCCGTTGAAAGTGATCCATCGCAGGGTACGGCAATAGAAATAAAGTTTGATTTTCCCGGGGAGGGGCAAAGATGTCTGTCAGAACCTTGATAGTGGACGACCATATACTTTCGCGCAAAGGCATTGCAAGTATTTTGAGAGAGCATGCGGAATTTTTAATAATAGGAGAAGCGGCTGACGGCCAGGAAGCGGTTGAAAACGCGGAAACCCTTCGGCCCGATCTTATCCTGATGGATATTGGCATGCCGGTTATGTCGGGACTGGATGCGACAAAACGGATAAAAGCCAAATTACCGCAAGTCAGGATCGTCATATTAAGCGTTTCCGACGATGCACAGGATTTTTTTGAAGCCATCAAGAACGGAGCGCAAGGTTATTTATTGAAAAACATGGATACAGGCGGCTGGATTGAGTACCTTTTAAGCATAGCCGCAGGCGATGCCCCTGTTTCCCGCGCGCTGGCGGACAGAATTCTTAAAGAATTCAACTCCGCAGAGAAAAAGCCGCAAAAAGAATACCATACTCTTACCGGGCGCGAACGGGACGTTCTTTTGTCGGCCTGCGAAGGTTTAAGCAACAAAGAGATTGCGAACAAACTTTGCATTTCAGAAAGCACGGTAAAAAATCACCTGCGCGGCATTATGGAAAAGCTGCATTTGCGCAACCGAATGCAGTTGGTGGGTTTCGCTTATAAAAACAACATTTTGAAATAAAAAATAAGATTGCCATAAAAAATTGACGCAAAAAACATCGCCTTTCCGATGATAACGTCAGGCGTTCAACCCGGCGAAACCCGAAAAAGGCGATGTCTGCGGCGGCGCATTAGTGCACACTCATGGGTGGCGTCCTGTTTGGAGAGTGCCGCCGGTTTTTAGTCAGCTGCGGCGGGGAAAGGATTAACGAATGCTCTTGACGCCAGTTGCGCGTCAAGAGTGTACAGGAGCCCTTTGTTATCGGCAACGGCCTTGATCTTCGCGAGAAGCTCCCCGGCGGTTGCTTCTTCTTCCACCTGTTCATTCACATACCACATGATGAAATTATAGCTTGCGTGATCGCTTTCTTTAAGAGCCAGCGAAGCTATATTGTTTATCAGCTCGGTAACGTACTGTTCATGGGCAAGGACTTTCTCAAACACTTCCTCAATGCCCGCGAAGGAAGCGGGCGGCGCTTGTATGGTGTTAAAAGCGGGAGCGGCTCCTCGTTCCAGAATATGCTGATAGATATGGGTGCCGTGCGCCAGTTCTTCCTGCGCCTGAATAAACAGCCAGTTTGCGATGCCTTTGAATCCCTCTTTGTCGGCATAAGCGGACATGGCGAGATAAAGATAAGAAGAATAATATTCGGCGTTTACCTGATCGTTTAAAGCCTTGGTCAATTTACTTTTTATCATTATTGTGTCCTCCTGATAAATTTCTCCGGGACGTGTTCACATTACCCAAAATCCGCCAAAAGATTGGCGTTGAACGGTAGTGTGAATACGCTCTAAATAAATTATATAGCAGAATGTATGAAAAGCGCAACGCGTGCGATGCAAATTATTACCGACCCGGAATTGTAAAAACATATAACCTTAGGCCTTGCTATTTTTCATATTATATGTTATCCTAAGAAAAAATAAGAAACAAGCCTTTGGGGCAGGGTGAGATTCCCTACCGGCGGTAAAGTCCGCGAGCTGCTTTGCAGCATGATTCGGTGCAACTCCGAAACCGACAGTATAGTCTGGATGAGAAAAGGCGCGCAGTTTTGATATCATGCGGCTACTTCAAAGGTATGGCGGCGTGATTTTTTATTTGCCGCAAAGGTGATTTTTCGGTTATGAACATTGACGAAACGTACATGCGAAGGGCTCTGGAAGTGGCCGCGCTCGCCCGGGGACGGGTTACGCCCAATCCCATGGTGGGCGCCGTGCTGGTCAAAGATAATGAAGTGGTTGCCGAAGGCTGGCATGAAAAAGCCGGAACGGCGCACGCGGAAATAGTGGCGCTTGACCGGGCTGGGCAGGCTGCCGCCGACGCGACTTTATACGTTACGTTAGAGCCCTGCTCACATCATGGACGCACGGGGCCCTGCGCCGACGCGCTGATTGCCGCCGGCGTGAAAAAGGTATTTGTGGCGGTGCGCGACCCCAATCCTTTGGTTGCCGGCAAAGGTATTGAAAGATTGAAAGAGGCAGGCGTTGAAATAGTCGAAGGCTTGTTGGCAAAAGAGGCGAAAAAACTCAATGAAATATTTTTCAAATGGATTACTACCTCTTTGCCTTTTGTCGCAATGAAATACGCCATGTCGCTTGATGGTAAAATTGCCGCCAAAACCGGCGATTCCAAATGGATCAGCGGTTCCTTGTCAAGGGAGACGGCGCATGATCTGCGCAATACTTATGACGGGATAATGGTTGGCGTTGGCACGGTAGAAGCCGATGATCCGGCTTTGACCTGCCGCCTTGCTGGCGGACGCAATCCTGTCCGTATAGTAGCGGACTCCAGGGCGCGAATATCCTTAACGGCAAGGCTTTTGCGAGACGGGCTGGCGAAAACCATTGTCGCGGTGACAGACCTTGCGCCGGCGGAACA
>JAISPA010000210.1 GCA_031275255.1 Acidaminococcales bacterium
CAATACGGCTCCCCGGTTCAGGCCCTCGGAGTGCGGCGCGCCGTTCACGCCCGTTCCACATATTCGCCTGTCCGCGTATCTATACGCAGAACATCGCCCGCTTCAATGAAAAGCGGCACTTTTACCACATAACCGGTATCCAATGTAGCAGGCTTGACGCCCCCGGTAGCGGTGTCGCCGCGGATACCGGGGTCTGTTTCCACAACGGTCAATTCCACTGCATTGGGCAGATCAATGCCCAAAACCTTGCCTTGATAAAACATTACATTTACTTTCATGTTTTCTTTCAGAAAATTGATCGCATTCCCCAAAGCATCTTTGCCGAACTCGCTTTGTTCAAAATTTTCCGTGTCCATAAACACGAAATTGTCGTCAACCGCATACAGGTATTCCATCTCGCGGCGCTCAATATGCGCTTTGGGAAATTTTTCCCCGGCATTAAATGTTTTTTCCACAACCGCCCCTGTACACAGATTGCGCAGTTTAGCCCGGACAAAGGCCGCCCCCTTACCCGGCTTGACATGCTGAAAATCCACAACCTGCCAGGCATCGCCGTCAATCGTAACGGTCGAGCCTGTTCTGAATTCATTAGTTGAAAGCATGAAAAATCGCCCTTTCGCTTATATTTATACACAACCTAATGGTTAATGCCAAAAAAGTGCCGGTTGCCGGAGGCGTTTTCACGCCGCAAGTTCCAGTAGTTCTTTACCCGTGGCGGTCAGAATGCGCGCGCCATCGTCAGTTATGACGGCAACGTCTTCAATGCGTACGCCGCCCCATGACGGTATGTATATGCCCGGTTCCACAGTAACCACCATGCCGGCGCGCAATATGACATCGCAGGTCTGAGAAAGGCGCGGATTTTCGTGTATGGCCAGCCCCAGGCTGTGCCCGGTGCCGTGCCCGAAACATTCGCCGTAGCCGGCTTCCTTTATTATCGCCCGCGCCTTCTCGTCCACCGCTTTGCAGGCAACACCCGGTTTTAAGACGGAGATGGCCGCCAGCTGGGCCGAAAGGACTGTATCGTATATCAGACGCTGCCGGCTGTCCGCTTTGCCTAAAATTACCGTCCTGGTAATGTCGGAACAATAGCCTTGATAGACAGCGCCGAAGTCAAAAGTTATGAAATCGCCTGCCGCCAGTTTCTTTTCCGTGGGCTGCCCGTGCGGCAGGGATGAACGCGCGCCAGAAGCGACGATCGTGTTGAAGGAAGTACCGTCCGCGCCCAATTGCCGCATATAAAATTCCAACCAAGCTACCGCCTCAATTTCCGTCATGCCGGCGCACAGCTTTGGCAGCAGCCGGGCAAAAGCCTTATCGGCGATATTCACAGCCGTTTCAATCAGGCTGATTTCGCCGTTGTCTTTGACCATCCTCAAGTCGTCGAGATTGAGCGCACACCAATTTTTACCGGTTATTTTTCTTTTCATACGTTCAAAGTTTTCCACGGTGATATGTTTTTCTTCAAACCCTATCGTCCGGCAACCGGAAATTTCCGCGCCGACGGCTTCAAAGACATCGACATCGCCGGCGTGCACCCGCATCGTAAAACCTTCCGCTTGTCGCTCCGCTTGCTCTGCGTAGCGAAAATCCGTATAAAGCAACGTTTTGCCGCGGGAGAGCAAAAGCAGTCCGGCCGAGCCGGAAAAACCGCTTAAATAGCGCACGTTGCGCAAATCAGTTACAATCATGCAGTCAAGTTGACTTTCATCCAGTAAATTAAACGCTTTTTCTAAATGTTTATTCATTTTTTTCCATCAACTCTTTTGCGGCCGTCAGGGCCAGCAAATAGCTGCTTGCACCGAAACCCGTTATCCGGCCCATGACTATGTCGGCAATAACCGAATGACGCCGGAATTCTTCCCTGGCGTCGATATTGGATAAATGCACTTCGATAGCCGGTAAGCCCACCGCTTTCAGCGCGTCCCGTATCGCTATGCTGTAATGGGTAAAGGCGGCTGCATTTATAATTATACAGTCAACTGTTCCGTAGGCGGCCTGAATTTTTTCTACCAGTACGTTTTCGCCGTTGGATTGAAAACATTCTATTTCCAGTCCGTATATCGCAGCTTTTTCGTGCAAACGCCGGTTGATTTCATCTAAAGAAAGTCTGCCGTAATATTCCGGCTCTCTGATGCCCAACAGGTTGAGATTTGGTCCGTGTAAAATCAATATTTTTTTCTTCATTTTATTCCTCGCCTGAACAAGACTTCATTCCGCGGCGGATGCGGCGCCCGTTGCATAACCGTCCTCGAAAGGACAAGCTGCGTTTGTCGGATTTAGTCAGCCGAACCCGCGCCGAATTTTGCCGTCCCTTGGAGGGTTCGCTCTGCGGTGAAAACCGGTTTATTTATTAATATTATCATATTTGCTGCCATATTACTACTGGCAATCAATGAAAATAAGCGGAAAATCCAGATTTTGTAATTGAAAACGTCCGCGCGACCCCTCTTCCAAGAAAAAGGACGCACTGAGATTTTCAAGCAAATCTGGATTTTCAGTATAAGGCACAACTGCAACAGCATGTTCGGCGTGCCGCGGAGATTGATCCCGCATTTTTTGAGGATGCTGGCGACACCAATATGCCCGCAGGTTTCGATTATGAGGTTGAGCCAGGTTGTGTCGCACGGCGCGGCGCACAGCTTTACGCAATTTTAGCTGTCATGTTCACGCCTGAGCAGGGAGTTTACTGGAAACGGCGAGAGGCAGGGAACGCGGAAAAGCTGACCGGGATGCGCCGCGGCGTTAATAGCTTCGCCGGTTTGAGCAAACATTTCCGCGATTTCAATTTCGGCCAGTTTACCGTCAGGCTGCAATACTTCAACGCGTTCGCCGCGCCGCAGGTTGTTTCTTTGCTCAATCAGCAAAAAACCGTCGGAAAACCCGCGCACAAGCCCTACGAAATCATGCGATTTGCGGCAAGACGACGTTGTATACTCTTGTGCGCGCTCATACGGATTGCCGGCGATGAATCCTTCGGTGTAAGGACGGTGGGAGATTTTCGCCAGTTCCGCCAGCCAGCTTTCTTTTACTGTAAACTTTCCCGGCTCCGCAAAATAACAATCTATCGCCTGCCGGTAAACACTGACGGCCGTCGCTACATAGTGTATGCTCTTCATGCGGCCTTCTATTTTAAAACTGTCCACCCCGGCTTCCATCAGCTGCGGCAGACAAGCAAGCAGACACAAGTCGCGGGAATTGAAAACATAGGTTCCGTCCTGTTCCTCAAAAAGCGGAAAATATTCTCCCGGGCGCTTCTCCTCGCTCACGCCGAAGCGCCAGCGGCAAACCTGCGCGCACAAACCGCGGTTGGCGTCCCGCCCGGTCAGATAACTGCTTAAAAGGCAACGTCCGGAATAGGCTATACACATAGCGCCGTGAATAAATACTTCTATTTCCACGGCGGTTTGGCGGCGGATTTGCGTTATTTCCGCTAAAGACAGCTCCCGCGCCAATACCACTCTGGCCGCTCCCCTGTCGCCCCACTCCTGTACACAGGCCCAGTTGACGGCACTGGCTTGCGTGCTGACATGCAAAGGTATATCCGGCGCGTATTCACGGGCAAACCGCCATACGCCCAAGTCCGACACAATCAGGGCGTCGGGTTTGGCGGCGCGCAAAAAGATAAGATATTCCGGTAAATATTCAAGTTCCGCGTTACGCGGCATGATATTTACCGCGATATATATTTTGCGTTTCAAAACGCGGGCAAGATTAATCGCCCGCGTTAATTCTTCTTCGCTGAAATTGCCGCCCCGCGCGCGCATACCGAAGTTTTCACCGGCGAGATATACGGCGTCCGCTCCGTATAAAAAGGCTATTTCCAATTTTTCCATGTTGCCGGCCGGCGCCAATAGTTCCGGTTTTCTCAAATCACTCACCTTGCAATTATCGGCTGGCTTTTTCAATCGCCTGCAAATGTTCGTCATAGGTATAACTGAAAATGTGCTGGCCGTTTTTTTGCGCTACAAAATATAGGTAGTCTTCTTTCGCGGGATTTAGAACCGACTGCATGGATAAAAGACCGGGATTGGCAATCGGCCCGGGCGGAAGCCCGTAATGCAGATAAGTGTTGTATTCTGACGGCAGTTTAGTGTCCGCAATGGTCAATTCAGGCTTGGGATAGCCCAGAATGTATTGGATTGTGGCGCACGATTGCAGCGGCATGTCAATGTCAAGCCTTTTGAGGAAAGCTTTGGCGATGAATTTACGGTCTTCGGCGACCGCCGCTTCTTTTTCCACAAGCGATGCCAGCGTAACGAAATCGCGCACGCTCATATTTTTTTTCCGCAATTTTTCCCGCATATCTTTGGTCAGCTGTTGGTCAAATTCCCTGACCAGCATGGCCAGGATAGCCTTTCCGCCGGCGCTCGCGGAAACGCTGTATGTAGAAGGAAACAAAAAGCCTTCGCTTTTATATTCGATTAACCGGCTGCCGGTTTTCATGTATTCATAAGGCGTGTAGTCTTTGGCCGCCGCCAGAAATTCATCGGCGCCGGCGAGTCCGTTCTTGGCCAGCAAGGCGGCGATTTCTTTGACATTGAAGCCTTCCGGTATAGTGAATTTCACCGTCCGGACGTCGCCTGACGCCATTTTTTCCAGGATGCTTTGCTCCGTCATGCCGGAAATCAATTCATACTCTCCGGCCTGCAGCGCGTTCTCCATGCCGCGCGCCTTCGTCTGCGCCAGGAAAACACGGGCGCTCCTGATTATTCCTTTTTCTTCCAATAATTGCGCTATTTGTGAGGCGGACATGCCGCTTTCCACTTTCAGTACGACAATCCGCCCTTCATTAACGGGCTTTTGCCAGCCAAGAAAAAAACACAGCCCGCCTGCCGCCAGCGCAAATATAAACACTATTATAAAAAAAATCATCTTTTTCCGCATGATTATATCTCTTTTACTATGTATATAGATTACGCCGGCAGACGCAATGAACCATTCGCGCCGATTTTACGTTCCTGTTGCTCTTGGCGCCGTATGGCGGACACGTACATTCACGAATATACAAATATATTTATTCAGGCGAAAGACTTTGCGGCACGCCTGGCAACAACAAGCAAGGCCAGATGCCGGCCGGCAGTTTGCAGAAACAAAACCCGCCGGCCGCTTTTCGCCGCCAATTTTACCGAAACGGCTTGGCAAACAGCGCATTTGCCGTATTTAATCAGTCGTTTTCTTCATCGTATTCTTCTTCATCGCGCTCTTTGTAAATCATCATCACTTCTTCAAATTCTTCGTCGGTAGGATCGCAATAACTGTCCTCACCGTCTTCGCCGGCAATTATTTTAGCGATAACCGCGTCTTCAACGCCGGTTTCGCCGTCTTCATCAAATCCATCGTATTCACCGTCAGCATCCACCGGGATCAATACCGCGAATCTTTTATCGCCAATGGTGATAATCTCTTCTTCCACGTAATATTCTTCGTTGCCGTCTTCATCGACCATGACAATAACCGCATCTTCCAGCAACTCTTCAGACTGATCGTCAAAATCCTTCATCCGCACCGCTCCCTCATCGTCTTAATTATTGATTGTGTTTTCGATTTTTCGCCGTGTATTACAAAAAATCCGCTCAAAATCCGACTGTTTCCGGTAACACAAACACATCTTTTAGAATATTTTCTTTATCGCGTCCGTTATTTTACCTGTCCTGCTTTTTATTTTATCTTCTACGGTCTGTTTTTTGATAGTGTTAACGTCAATATTGTCAAATTTTATTTTGCCGCCGGTGCTGACCGAAGCGTTTGTATGCGCTACGCCCGCCAGTGTGTCAATCGTTATATTGCTGAAAAACATCTCGTCGCCTTTTTTATTGAAATCGCCTGTGAGCGAATTAAACGGTATGCCGTTAAAGTCGCCCTTGCCAATCGCGAAAGAACCGGCTGCCGCGGCGGCGGACGGATCACCCGCGCCGGTCGCGCGGGCATTGAAAGAAAGCGGCCCTTGAATTTTTGTTTCGGTCATTGCCGTGCTGTTTAGGCCGGAGCCTTTCAAATTAAATGCAAAACTCTTTTCATCAAGTTTTACCGCCCCGTTCGCATTAACAATACCGCCGTAAGCGCCGGCGCTCGCGTCGTAAATATTCAGCACGCCTTTGTCATAGCGAAAGTTTCCCCGGCCGTTGATTAATTCCAGCTGCTCGGTTTTAAGGGACGCCACGGAGAAACTGCCTTTGGCCTGCGGGGCGTCGGGCGCGCCGGTTATATCGGCGTTAAACGCCAAAGGCGCGTTTATCCCCATGCCGGGACTTAAGGCGTCTATGCGGAAAGCATCCGAAGCTATTTTGACATCCAGTTTATAAGGTTCGGACTTAATAACGACTTTGCCGTTTATGCCGACCGGCTGGCCGTTAAGCCGGCCGCTGACGTTAGTGAAAACAATTTCTTCCTGGCTGCCGCTGAAAGCACCTTTAAAAGAATCCAGCGCAATTGAGGCCGCCTCTCCCTTAATGTTGGAAAAGTCCCCCTGCGCCCGCATCTTGAGCGGTTCATCGCCTCGCGCCGTTATCGTCGCCTGCAATGTGTCAATATTGCCTTCCAGGATTTTAACATTGCTTTTGACCGGAATCATCTCGAAAAAATCGCGCAGCGCCAGCGAACGCCCCTCTATTTGCAAATCAATCTTATTCCCGGCCGGATCATGGTTTATCTCAAACTTGCCGGCCAGATCGGCTTTGTTTTGTTTGGCCTGCATGACGCCGGCCGTTTTGGGGAAAGAAGCGTAGGAAAGTTTGCTTTCAAGATTTTCGTAACGCAGCCGGCTTTCGCCGGAAACTATTTCCAAAAGGCCGCGGGCTATTTCCAGCGTGCCGCGAAAGCCGACCGCTTCCCCAGGCTTTCCGGCTGGCTGCCAGGCGGCACTTTTCGACTGGTTTTCTTTTACTTTTATCAGCCGCAGGACGTTGAGGCCGCCTTTGGGGTCGTAGGACAAGTACAATTCAGGGCGCTCCAGAGTAATCGTCTGGATAGAACCCACGCCGAAACTCGTGCTTAATATATCCCGAAGGCGCACGGAAATATTCAGGCTGGGTATATTGGCTACCAATTTACCGTCAGGGTCTTTCCAGACAATATCGCTCAGCCAGACATCACCGCTAAACGCCGCCCTCACATCGCCGATACTGACCGTCCCTTCCAGAAAATCCTGTTTGGCGGCCTGTTCTTTGATAAACACCGCCGCTTTGCCGCCGGCCCAACTGACAAAACCAAACAAAAGCAAAAACGCCGCAATCACTGCCACGCTGATTATTTTATGTTTACCGCTGAAATTAAAATTTTTTATCGGCATGAAATCACCTCGTTCTTACTATTCAAGGCGCGCTCTGCCGCCCGTTCACTGTTTGCCGGTAAAATACGCGCTGTTTTTCATGCCGCGGTTGTCCAGATACCCTTGCAAAATTAAGACCGCAGCCAATTTATCCACAAGGGTTTTGCGTTTTCTGCGCCGTACGTCTGCTTCTATCAGCACTTTTTGCGCTGCCGCCGTAGTCAGCCGCTCGTCCCAAAGAATCACTTCTTTGCCGGCAAAACGTTCTTGCAAAAGCGCGGCGAATTGCCCGGATAAAAGCGCCCGTTCGCCGATTGTGCCGTTCATGTTTTTGGGATAACCGATGACGAAACCGTCCGCCGCGTACTCTTTCATATACCCGGACAGTTTTTCCAGGTCATGTTCCAGTCCGGCGCGTCTGATAATGCCGACGCCCTGCGCGGTAATCCCCAATTGGTCGCTTACCGCCACACCGATAATTTTATCCCCTAAATCAAGCCCTAAAAACCGCATGGCCCGCTATCGTCCCGGCGCGGCGCTTTGAGCAGTGCGGTCGGTTCTTTCACAAGTTGCGTCAAACATCTTTTTTATTCAAATAACTTTCCATTAATTCCTCCAGCAGTTCATACCGCTCAAAAGCCCTGATCCGCGTACGCGCGTCTTTATGGCTGGTTATATATGTCGGGTCGCCGGACAAAAGATAGCCTACCAACTGATCGATAGGGTTATATCCTTTCTCTGCCAGCGCCATGCAGACATACGCTATTTCAGCCGCGGCGGCTTTTTTCGCCGTATCACTCTTGTATAATACCGTATCTTTTGATACATCAGCCATGGCCAACCCTCCCGCTACGAAAATAGAAAACGGAGTTTTCTGCAACCGCCGGCGATGGCCGCCGCGCGCAGGCAAAACACAACCGGAAACTTCTTAATCTTTTTTATATTTTACCATACAATCGCGGACCGGTATGTAAAAAAGCCGCTCAACTTTCAGTTTTCTCTGAACCGGCATAACGCCCGGGAATCGGACAATACTTCATTCAGCTCAATTGCGCCTTTATCGCGTCCCAGGCTTTGGCCATAGCTTCCGGAATAAGATCCGAGCGCCTGCCGCCGGCCTGCGCCATATCCGGCCGGCCGCCGCCGCCGCCGCCTACCGCCGCCGCCAATTCTTTCACCAATTTGCCGGCGTTCAACCCTTTTTCCACCGCCTGTCTGCCGGCTATAACCAACAAGTCTACTTTACCGCCGTCGCGCTTGCTAAAAAGCACCGCCACTCCGGCTGCGCCAAGTTTATCGCGCATCTTGTCGCCAAATCCGCGCAAAGCATCCATATCGGCAGTATCTGTTTCCAGCACCGCCGCTTTTATGCCGTTAATATCTCTGGCGGCGTTTTCGATGCCGTCTGATTTAAGTTTCGCCAAAATTTCGCCCTGTTTGCTTACTTGCTGCTGCGCGGCTTTAAGTTCCGCCTGTATATTTACAAGCCTGTCCGCTATGTCGCCGGGACGGCACTTTAAGACGGCTGCCGCGCCCGACAGGAGAACATCCATGTTTTGCACAAAAGCGACCGCCTCTTGTCCGGTAACAGCCTCAATACGCCGTACGCCGGCGCCGACGGCGCTCTCACCGACGATTTTGAAAAAGCCAATATCCGCCGTGTTGTCCACATGCGTGCCGCCGCATAATTCCATGCTGAAACCGGGTACGGACACCACCCGGACGAATTCACCGTATTTTTCGCCGAAAAGCGCAACCGCACCCATTTCGTGCGCTTCCTGCCGGTTCACCTCGCAAATTTCCAATCTTTTACCTTGCAGTATCTCATTATTCACTAATAGTTCCACCCGCGCCAGTTCCTGCGCTCTGACAGGTGAAAAATGGGAAAAATCGAAACGCAGCCGGTCGGGGCCGACATAACTGCCGGCCTGGCTGACGTGCGCGCCCAGTGTTTCTTTTAAGGCGGCATGCAAAAGGTGGGTAGCCGTGTGGTTGCGCGCCGTGGCCTGTTTCCGCGCGCGATCGGAAACAGCCGTTACCTTGTCGCCCACCGCCAACATACCGCCAGTGATTTGAACGTACTGCACCGTCGTGCCGTCGGCAACTTTACGGGTAGCGTGAACCGCGGCGGCTCCGTTTTCCCCGGTTATGCTGCCGGTATCGCCGACCTGTCCCCCGCCTTCGGCGTGAAATGGGGAAACAGACAATACTATTATCACTTCCTGTCCGGCTGTACCCGCATCTATCCGCGCGCCCGAGCCGGGTTCAAACATCAACGCTATCACGCTGTCTTTGGCGGTTTCGTCCACTTTGAATAAAGACGCGTCGCAACCGGAAAAATCAAGCGGAGCATGTGATATTTCTTCTTTTTCGCCTCTGGCCGACCTTCCCCGCTCGCGCTGTTTATTCATGGCGTTTTCAAAGGCTTTCTGGTCGAGTGCAAAGCCTTCTTCCTCAAGTATTTCCTCGGTCAATTCCAGCGGGAAGCCAAAAGTATCGTAAAGTTTGAACACAGTCTCGCCGTCTAATATCCCGACCGCGTTCTCCCGCATTTTTGCCAGTTCGGAAATTAAAAGTTCGGTTCCCTGCGCAAGCGTTAAATTAAAGCGTTCTTCTTCCAATTGTATTACTTTTTTGATATAGTTTCTTTTTTCGGCAATATTGGCGTAATGCTCGCCGAATAAATCAACCGCGACATCAACCGCCCCCGCCAAAAACGGCCGTTCAATCCCAAGCAGCCGGCCGTGGCGCGCGGCGCGGCGCAATACGCGGCGCAGCACATATCCCCGCCCTTCGTTGGACGGCAATATCCCGTCGCCGATCATAAAACTGACGCTCCGGGCGTGATCGGCT
>JAISPA010000216.1 GCA_031275255.1 Acidaminococcales bacterium
CCGATATTGTTTATTATTTCGGCAAATCGCTTATTATCCGCAAAGCGGACCAAAAGAAATTTTCCGAACTGGAAGCGGTCAACCAGCCTTCCGTAAAAGTGGGGGTAAACCCGGGCGGAACAAACGAGCGGTTTGCCCGCGCCAACCTTGCCAAAGCCAATATCGTCGTAATCAATGACAATATGTCCATCCCCGGCCGCGTCGCCGGCGGAGAACTTGACGTTATGGTCAGCGAGAACGTTGAGGTGAAAAAATACACGGCAAAAGACGCGCGGCTGGCCGGCGCTTTCGTGGAAAAAACCCTGACGCGCGACACAGGCGGGTACTTTTTCCGAAAAGACGACCGTGAGCTTGTAGATTTTGTCAATTTATGGCTGTCCAACGCCAAGGTCAACGGAACGCTGGAAGAACTTTACAACAAATGGATAAAGTAAGGGCCGATGCGGTCAGCCGAGCAATTTTTCCAGCAAAGCCTTTTCTTCCGCCAGTTCTTTGCCCAACCGGCTGATATAGAGCTGCTCGTGTCCGCGCAGGGCCTCCCGCATAGCCGCTTTCTCCCGGGCGGACATTTCCGGCGGCGCGCTTTCGTCTGAATGTCCGGCCGGCCGGAGGCCGTGTTCTTCCAATACGGAAAGGGCGGCAAGCAGGCCGCTTCCTTTTGCCCGGCGCAAATCAAACAGGCATTTGTCTGTTGTTTCCATGGATAACAGCCGCTGCCGCCCTGCGCTGCCGGGAACGACTATCCGCAGTTTGTGCCCTAAAGCGCCGGCGATGGCAATGTTTGCCGGGAAAAACGGGCTGGCGGGGTTTATCCCGACGGCGGTCAGGCGGACGCCCGCCCTGTTAAGCTCCGTCCCTATAAGGTAGTGGGCGTGCGGCGACAAGTCGCCAAACTCTGCGGAAAGATCTATCGGCCAGGGAGCGCCTTTGAAATAGGCGTTGTATATATACTGGATATAAGCGATCGCTTCGCCGTAACATAAGGCCAGCCGGATCAAATCAAGGCGGGTGTAGGATATTTTGCCCCATTGGCCGAGCAGGAAACTTTTATCCGCGTAATATTCGTTCAGGGCGGCCCTGAATTCCGCCGGCAATTTTTCTTCGGTGTCCGCCTCCCGCCCGGAAAACAGCAGCGCGTCCGGAACCGTTTTGTCCCGGCAGTCGGCGACGATGCCGGTGTAGCCGCATAAAAGGGCGTTCATGATCTCCCTTTCGCCGGTGGCGGCGGAAAACTCCGCGCCATAGCCGGCGGACAGCCCTGCGCCGAGGATTTGCCAGGCCGCGTCACTCATGGCGGCGGCCAGACTTTCCGCTTTGTCCTGGTGGGAAACAAGCACCGGCTTTATTTTCCCCGCCGCCAGGCTTTCCACAAAACCCGGTAGCAGCAAGCCAAAATCATCTTCCAGGCCGAGGCTGGGCATCTGCCCGCCGCAGGCGGAAGGCGCCGTCCATTTGAGGAAAAGGCGCAAAACCTGCGAATTTTTGTTGTTGGCGGGTGCGATGCGCACTCTTACGCCATACCTGTATTCGTCGCGCGTACATTCCAGCCGGTCGGCGAAAGCGCAGGGGCCTTCCGTCAAGCAGACAAGCCGGTCTTTGCCTGACAGCAGCCCGGCGAACCCATGCGGGATGGCGGTAACGGATTTTTCCTCAATGGCCATGCCGCCGGCTTTTTTCATAATATCGGCGGCCCTTTTTTCGTTAAGGCTCATATTTTTCTCCTTTGCCCGAGAGTCGCCGCTGCGCGCCCGGCGTAAGATCCGCCAGAAGGTGGGCGTTGGACGGCAGCGCCAACACAGCCTGAATATATATTTTGTTTCGCTTGTTGTATAATCAAATTATATTATAAATTCCGGACAGAGGGGGACGCTAAAAAAATGTATTGCTCACAATGCGGAAAACCAGTACCGGCCGAATCGAAATTCTGCCCTTTTTGCGGCGCGGTTGCAGCGGACGCGCCACGCGAAACGTTCCCGCAGGAAAATATATTTAGACCAAAACAAAAATTGTCGGCAGAACGCAATATATTTGACAATTTTGTTTATGTTTTCAAAAACTTCGCCGATTTCAGCGGGCGCGCCAGCCGGGCGGAGTACTGGTATTTTACTCTGGCCAGCATTATCATGCAGCTTGTTCTGGGCATCATTTCCGCCGAACTTTATTTTATTTATTGTGTTATAGCCATAATTCCCGGCATAGCCGTTTCCGTCCGCCGCCTGCATGACGTCGGGAAATCCGGCTGGTGGCTGCTGATTTGCCTTACCATCATCGGCGCGTTTTATATTATATATTTAGACTGCCTGCCGGGAGAAAAAACCAACCGGTACGGCCCAAACCCGTACGATGCGACATAGCAGGATTGTTTTTATCCCTAATACCCCGTAACACCTAAAAGTCTACCCAACGCCGGTCTTTTCCCCATTGGCAAAACAGGCTTTCAGCCGCCGCGTGCCCGATCAGGCGGGACGGCCCTCCGCTTCGGGCGGCAACGCAATTTGTTTTGCCCGGGCCGGTCAGGGGTTGCGGGCGGCTTGGCCCGGCGATTGATACCATTCCAAAAATAAATCCTTGACAAAACGTAAAATATAACGGATAATAATTATTAAATAGTAGTAAAAATTATACTATTAAGGGGGATTTTGTTATGGAAAAAACCATGCAGGGACTGGCGGCCGCTTTCGCGGGGGAATCGCAGGCCAACAGAAAATACACGGCTTATGCCGCGCAGGCCGACGCGCAGGGCTACAAACAGGCGGCCAAGCTCTTCCGGGCGGCGGCGGAGGCGGAAACCTTGCACGCGCTCGCCGAATTTAAAGCGATGGGCAAAGTAAAAGACACGGCGGAAAACTTAAAAGACGCCGTAGCCGGCGAAACGCACGAATTCAAGAGCATGTACCCGGAATTTATCGAATACGCCAAGGAGGAAAAACAGGCGGCGGCCCAGCGTATCTTTGAGCAGGCGGCGGCGGCGGAAAAAGTGCACGCCGAACTTTACCAGAAAGTTCTGGACAACCTCAGCAAAGCGGACGGGGCTGACTACTACCTTTGCCCGGTCTGCGGCTATATACACGAAGGGTCTTACGACGGCGCCTGTCCGATCTGCGGGGCCAAAGGCTCTGTCTTTAAGAAATTTTGATTGTTGAACCGGCCTGCCCTTAAGGCTTCCCCATCTATAAGAGCCGAATAAGAGACAGGCGGCATTAGGTCATCTCCCGCGCTTCGCGCGGGAGATTTTTATCTTTGCAGAAAGATAACCTCCAGCAGGCTGTTGACGCTGTTGGCGAGAAATTGCGGCGTGGGCAGGGCGCCGGTCAGGAACAGGGCTTCGATCAGGCAGACGCCCACATAACTTAGCGCGATTATTTTGGCGTATATGCGCCGCCTTTTCTCGATAAGGCTTATTTTGTCCACCAGCCAGTATTTTTGCACGCCGATCTTAATCAAAAAAGAGCGGATTTTTTTCAACAGGCTGTGCGGGAAAGGTATGCCTTCAAGCGTCTGCAAAAGGACAATCCATTCGCGCAAAAGCGGCATAAACACCTGGTCGCGGGCGACTTCCGCCTGCAATATCTCGATCCTGCCGTGCCGCGATGCCCATACCCTGCGCATGGGCATAAGGACTATGCGGAAAATAATAAAAGGGATAAGTACGATCAAAGTGTTGTAAATAAAGATAAAAGGCAGGGAAAAAAGGTCGGCGGACTCAAACGGCGCCAATTTCACATAAGCCATGCCAAAGGGTACCAGGAAACTTACCAGCAAAAAGGAAGTGACTATGGCAAAAAACCATTCCAGCCAATTGCCGGAGAGGCTGGTTTTATAGCCGGGATTTTCGGGATCAAGGTCGGCGTCTTTGTAGCGGGCGGCCGGTATGTGATAAAGATACAAACGCATGAGCGGCGGATTATCGATGATTTCAGCGCCAAACACTATATGGCTGTGCATGTATTTCTTGCCTTGCGCGGCCTTGTTCGCGCCGAACAGGGCCGAAAGCCAGTGATTGCCGTCAGGCTCTTCCATGGCGGGATCGTGGCCGCCCATGTATTGGAGTATCCACGGGCGAAAATCTATGTATAAAAGCTGTTCCTGCAAATAAAAATGGGCCTGTGAATATTTGACCTTCTGGAAGAAACTGCCCCAGAAACTTATTATGGAAATCAATTTTTGGCCGCACCAATACCTGATCGCTTTAGGCAAAAGCGATATGATATGCACATTGATCTCCACAAACTCAAAGATCGCCGTACTTGTCCAGATATCCTGCCAAATGTCGACAAGGCGCGTCTTGGTGTGAAAACTGAAAGGCCGGAAAAACGAGCCCAGTTCCACCTTGGCGTAAATGCATTGCCCGTCAGGGCAAAAATCCAAAGACAC
>JAISPA010000254.1 GCA_031275255.1 Acidaminococcales bacterium
GGCCGGCCGCCGGGTTGAAAGTATAGGCGAGACCGTTTCTTTCCGCCAGCACTTTAACCATTTGGCTGTCCGCGCTCTGGCCTATTGACACTATCAGGACGGGCCCTTCAAAAGTTGCCGCCCGCGCCGGCAGAACGCCGGAAAAGACGGTTAAGGCAAACAAACAAAGCATCAGGATGATTTTCGGTTTTTTCATTTTTTTGCTCCTCTTCGTTATTTTTCCAACAAGCCTGTTTCCGCCAGAAGGAATTCAGCTATCATCACATGCTGCCTGATCCGTTCTTTCAGCGGCTGTTTTTTGCTTGTTTCCACTGTGAAAGCGGCGGCGTTGAAAAGGGCTGCCCGCCGAAAAGGCCGTACTGCCCGCGACCGGGCCGCTGCGCTTGACAACGAATTTTTCGTGCGGCTTTTGCAAAGTAGTGTTGATATATGCTATGGCTTTTTCCGCCAGGGCGCGGCTCTGCGGATTGACAGCCGGCAGGATGGACTGGCCGAGGGATCTTTTGTCCATGTAGGTAAAGTCAAGGGCTTCGTGCATATCTATGACCACGGAAACATTGTAACGCCTGATAAGCCCGGTAATTTCAAAGGCTATGCGCTCGGCCGGGGTACCGTTTTTTCTCCCCGGGTAGGCCCTGTTGACGTCTTCTATTTCCGGCAGAGTGCGCCGGTTGGCTTTGAGGGCAAGGTTGTTGACCCGCGGTACGACGATGAGCGTACCGGCTTTGATCTCTACGGCGCGCATTTTTTCGGCCGCCGCCGCTCCGGCCGGCTCGCTGCCATGTACGCCGCCGGTGATAAGCACGGCCGGCCGGGGATTTTCCGGTACGGTGCGAATATAAACAGCGGTCTTGTAAACAGTACCATCCATGATGACTTCTTCATATTCCGCAGCCCGGCAAACGCTTATAACGCAGAAAAAGGAAAAAAACAAAAGCAAAAACTGTTTTCTGCTCCACAGCCGCATGTAAAATCGTCCTTTCATTACAAAAATCTGCCGATACCTTCTTTGACCATAACGTCATAAGAAGGGATGTCTTCCAAAACCACCCTGGCCGCAGGATAGGTTTTGTTATAGACGGCGATGCTTTCGCATATAGCAGCTATGTGCCGGGCCACTCTGATGTCTATGGGCTGTCCCGCCGCGTCAAAAGGTATAAACAGCCGTCCAAGTTTGGCCGCCGCCTCATAGGCTTTATCGCGCCCGTCCATGACCGCCCGGGCGCCGGTCGCGCCTTTCAGCCTGCCTTGCGCCGGGTTGGCGGTTTCCATTAGAATGGCAAGCGTATCGGTAGCGTCTCCCCATTCCCGGTGCGAAAGCCCCCGCAGTTTCTGCGGCGAGGGCTCAATGCCCATCTGCACGCCGTTCAATTGCAGATTCATGGCGGCTTCCGCCGCTATCCCCATGGCCCGTTCATGCGCCACCATAGCGTTTATTACCGGATATTCCGGGGACGCTTCATGCAGGTCAAAAGACAAGTCGGCTTTTTCTTTTTTTATAAGCTGGACAATGGCGTAGGCGATTTTTTCCGTAAGACTGCCGTCAGGGCGGCCGGGATAGGCCCTGTTCAGATTGCGCGTCTCGCTGCCGGAAAGGCGCTGGCCGGAGCCGGCGTGAATGTAAATGTCCGGATCAGGCCATTGATGAACGGGATTGGTCGCCCGGGAACCGTAACGGAACCAACGCTCGCCTCCTTTGGCCTGCAGGGAGATTTTTTGGGGAGAGCCTTCCGCGTAATCAGTATGGGTGAGAGCGCTGGCGTTGGCGCGGGGAATGACAATCAGCCTGCCTTCCACGGGTATGGCGTTTTCCAAAAGCAAAATGGCCCCTATATAACCGGCAGGCTCGTTACAGTGCGTGCCGCCTAAAACAAGTACCGTACCGCCCGGCCTGCCGCTGTCAAGAATATACACTTCCGTATCTCCCGCGGTATTCTTCAATCCGTCAAAGTAATCGCTTAAAGGTATAATCCGGCTGACCCCCGGCCCTTTCCTGATTTTTTCCTTGTTATTCATCTCCCGGAAAGCCGGGGCAACCATAAACAGCACGGCTAGGGCCAGACAAAGGGAAACAACCGCCGTCGCTTGATTTTTCTTCATGCCGGTCTCCTTTTCGCGCTCAGTAACCCGCCGCTACGCCGTCCCGCCGGGGATCCGCGCACCCGTGCAGCTTGCCGTCAGGCATGTACATAGCGCCTTGTACGCCGCCGAAATAGAGATCATGGACGCCGAGAACAGTAATTTTGTGTCCCCTGGCGGTTAATTCATCCGTCAGAGCCGCGGGATATCCCCCTTCCAGATAAGTGGCGGCGGCGTTGCGGTTATGTATGCGGGGTGCATTGATCGCCTCCTGCAGGTTCATGCGGTAATCAACCACGTTGATAATTACTTGCGCCACGGTAGAGATGATTCTGGCGGCGCCGGGAGAACCCAGGGTAAGAAAAGGTTTGCCGTCCTTGACCAAAATAGCGCCCGCTATACTGCTGAAAACTCTCTTTCCGCCTTGGGGCGCGTTCGGCGAGGAAGCCCGCTGCGAGAAGGTGTCCATGTGGTCGTTCATCAGTATGCCCGTACCCGGCGGTACTATGCCGGCGCCGAAAAAATGCCCTATGGTCTGGGTAACGGTGATCATGTTCCCCTCTTTATCTATAATGCTGAAAGAGGTAGTGCTGGCGGACTCGTCGGCGGGAGGATCGCCGGCCGTCGCCTTTGGCCCTGCTTTGGCCGGATTGATGCGCTTTCTTTGAGTATCGGCGTACTTTTTGCTGATCATGCCTTTAACGGGTACGCGGACAAAATCCGGGTCGCCGGCGTATTTATCCTGGTCCGCCCAAGCCAGTTTCTGCGCTTCCACAAAAATGTGATTGAACTGCCCGGAATCTTTCGCGATTTTATCTCCCAATTCGTACCCTTCCATAATATTGAGAATTTGCATGACCGTAACGCCGGCGCTGGGCGGCGGCATGAGATAGACGTCATAACCGCGGTAGGAACCTACGACGGGTTCTCTTATGATTACCCGGTAATTGGCCATATCTTCTTTGGTTATCCAACCGCCGGCCTGCGGCCTGGCAAATTCTTTTACAATGGCGTCCGCTATCTCTCCTTTGTAGACTGCGTCCGCGCCGCCGGCGGCGATTTTTCTCAGGGTTTTCGCCAAATCAGTATTTCTTACAACCTCGCCTGCGGACTTGGGCAGGCCGCCTTCCAGAAAATGCCTTTCAAAAAACGCGCCGGAAGGATAAAGATTCATATCGGAAAAACTCTCCATGATAATGGAGTTTAAAGTGCCGCTGACGGGCAGGCCTTCGTCCGCCAGCCTGACAGCCGGCGCCAGAACATCAGCCCAGGCCAGGGAGCCAAATTTTTGGCTGATAACTTCCATCCCTCTGGCCTGGCCGGGGACACAAACCGAAAGATAGCCTATCCTTTTGGCCTTGTTCATGATTTTGCCTTCCCTGTCCCTGGGCCAGACATTGGCATTGGCTTTAGCCGGCCCCACATCCTGGAAATCCACCACATAACTTTTGTTTTCTTTGGCTACATAGAGTATGGCCACGCCGCCGCCGCCGATTCCGGAGGCGGCCGGTTCTGCGACGCCAAGGGCGAAAGACGCGGCTACCGCCGCGTCAAAGGCGTTGCCGCCTTTTCGCAGTATCTCCAGCCCGGCCTGGGACGCCAAAGGATGCGCTACGGAAACAATGCCGTCAGCGGCGATAAAGTCCCTGTTTTCAGCCTGTGCGTCCGGCGCCGCCGCAAAAAATACGGCGAACACAACGGCCCAGACGGCTAACAAAGATAAATATTTTAAATATTTTCTCTTTCTCTCCATAAACAATCCCCCTTCGATTTAAGGAAGCATTTTATACTGCTGCCCGGTTAAAACATGGATAAGATTTGCGTGCCTGTTTGCCGCCCTGAAAGGCGCAAAACGCAGGCGAACCCGGGCAGAATGCCTGCCTTCCCTGGCGCATTTTACATTTGGCCATCCTTGGCCTTCAAGGGTCCGGCCGTGATCTCAGCCGGAGAAGCAGTATTAGCCTGACTGCTGACAAATAATTTTCCCCGCAAGGCGGTTTTCTTCGATTTCCGTTTATACGCCCTATTATATGCACCTGCGTTATTTTGATTTCTTTTCCTCTTTTCATTTTTTCTTCCTGTTTTTTATCTTTTTTATCTCTTTTTCTGCCGGTATTTATAATGTAGTATGCATTTATAAGTAGTACCTTGTAACACCTAAAGGTTGTCAGCTAACGGCGAGGATTTTTTTCGCCGGGCAAGGCGCAAAATGCAGGCGAACCCAAAGGTTCGGCGAGGCTTTGCCACACCGCCTGACGGGAAAAATACCGGCGTTTGGTAAACTTTCAGGTGTTACGGGGTAGTAAGTTGATATTTTTCGCCAGGCAAAGGTAGTACGAATATGAGTGTTTTCGCCATTTTATTTTTGGCGCTGCTTTCATGGTTAGCCGCAGAGGCGTACTTACATGAAAAGAACCTTCGCCGCCTGCCTTTAAGAATTATGGTCA
>JAISPA010000278.1 GCA_031275255.1 Acidaminococcales bacterium
ACACCCCACTGCCAAGGGTATAAAATGGGGTGCATGGAAAAGGACAAAATAACCATGAGCCAAAAACAAATCAACCGCTATGACATCATCAGCAAAGCCATCGCGAATTTTATCACAGTTTCTCTTTCGCCGCTCTCGCCCCATGTCCGTCGCATAGACGGTTTGCTCCCGATTTTGCACTTTTTTTATAAAATCCTTGCCTAACCCCGGCAAAAAAGTGTATAATGTAAAACAGGCGTTCCGGGGTAGTGTAATGGTAGCACAAATGACTCTGGATCATTTTGTCTGGGTTCGAGTCCTAGCCCCGGAGCCAATTTTTTATCATGCACAAACTCTTTCCGGCGAATCAAATTCGCCCTTTCGAGGGCCGGCAACCGCCGATTTTGCCGTCATAACCGCCGTAGTTTTACGCAAGCCATAGGCGCGGCGGAAAACATACCGGCGGGTTGCCCTCCATGAGGGGGGACGGCAAAGATTCGGCGCAAGGCAAAGGACGGCCGGCGTTTTGTTTATTCTTCCGCCGGCGGCGGAAAGAAGTAAAGGGCGGCTGAGTCTGCCGCGGATCACATTCAGCCAGAGTCAAATCCGGCGCCGAATGAATTGATTGAGTATTTGTTCCATCATCTGCGGCCCCATGGTCAAGCGGTTAAGACGTCGCCCTCTCAAGGCGAAGTCAGGGGTTCAACTCCCCTTGGGGCTACCATTAGAAGTAAAGCGTTCAGGGCGCGGCGTTATTGGCCGCGCCGCATTTTTATACTGTTCCCCGGTTAAATCACGGATAAGATTTGCGTGTTTGTTTGCCGCCCGGCAAGGCGCAACCCGCAGGCAATATTCTTAGGGAGCGGGGCTTGTGCAATCCAAGGTTGGATAAATGCCGGACACGCCGCGGACGGCCGGTGTTCGGCCCTTACCCGCGTGGCAAATCAGCCGCTAAGACGCCACGATTCGGAGAACAGTATTAAGCCTGAAATGACGCGCCCTTTGCGTCCTGCGGACAGCCCTTGCGCAGCGAGGTTTTTTTGGGGCGGCGGGCAGGATTTTGCCCTTGCGCGGCGAATAAGGAATAAAAACCGGACGGAGCCGCCGCGGGGGAATGATTTCATTGCCTCAGTTCACCATCCAAAAAGATATACAAACACAGTTTATTATAGAAAAATCGCGTTTTATCTGCACTTTGCGCAAAGTCGCAGACGAAGAAGCGGCTCTTGCCGCCATAGCCCTGCTTAAAAAACAATACTGGGACGCTGCGCACAACTGCGCCGCTTATATTGTCGGGGGCGCGGTTGCCTGCCAAAAGGCCGGCGACGACGGCGAACCCGCCGGCACGGCCGGGCTTCCCATGTTGAAGGTTTTGGAAAAAAACAACCTGCGAGACGTCCTCGCGGTAGTTACCCGTTATTTTGGCGGCGTAAAACTCGGCGCAGGCGGCCTGACAAGAGCCTATGCCCGTAGCGTCGCCGAAGCGGTGTCCGCCGCCGGGATCGCGCGCCGGCAATTGACGTTTGACTGCGTATTTACGGAAAACCCGGACAAAATAGGCAAAGCAGTCAATTCGCTCTATAGCAGCGATTTGTTTTCGGTGTTGTCGGTTGTGTACGGCCGGGATGTTTTGGTTAATCTCCGGCTGCCGGCGGAAAATCTGAGGCCGGTTGAGGCTTTTCTCGGCAGGCTGCTAAGCCGTCATTTGTCTTTGACGGTGAGCGACGAACATTACAGCGAAATACCTTGGGCGAAAGAGGAGGGCAAACGGCTTTGATCAAGAAATTTTTAATCCTGCTGAAATCACTGGTTGAGACAATCCTTGCCTGGTGCGTTGGTTTTTTGCTTACAGGCTGTCTTTTCGCCACACTTATTTTCTATATCATCCCCTTTTTCTCCGGCATCCCTTTGAACGCTGACAAATACATCTCCAAAACCTTTGCGCGGATCGACGAAAGCAAAAAATATACAGAAGAACCGCCCGAGCCGGTCATCATAGAAGAATCCCGGCCGCTTTCCGAGACCATCATTGAATCCATCGACAAAGCGGCGGACAATCTTATTCATTGGATAAACGAGCCAAAAGAATGAAAAGCGCCGGTTTCCTGTGTCCGACACCGGATCCCTGGGTGCTTGAAAAGAACTGAAAAGCCGGAGCAATCGCCATGAACCTTTTTGATATCATCGGCCCAATCATGATCGGACCGTCCAGTTCCCATACCGCCGGCGCGGTGCGGCTTGGCCTCCTGGCGCGCCAGATACTGGGCGAAGAACCCGTTAAAGCCGTCATTGACCTTTACGGTTCTTTTGCGCGCACCTGCAAAGGACACGGCACAGACGCCGCCCTTTTAGCCGGACTGCTTGGCTGGCGGCCGGACGACGGGCGCATTCCCCGCGCCCTGGACGAAGCGGAAAAATCCGGGCTTGACTATTCTTTTAATTTGGCGGAAACAGGCGAATTTGTCCATCCCAACACCGTCCTTTTTCATCTGACCGGCGCCGGCGGGCGTTACGGCCGTATAGGCGGCGTGTCGCTGGGCGGCGGGCGCATCAGCGTCAATAACATCGACGGGTTTCCCGTTGAACTCTCCGGGGAACTGAACGCTCTTTTGACCATGCACGAAGACCGGGCGGGCATTGTTTCCGCCGTGAGCAGCATACTCGCCGAAATGCGGATAAACATAGCCGGAATGCGCGTATTCCGCCGGCAAAAAGGCGGGCTGGCCGCCATGATAATCGAAACAGACCAGCCGGCGGGCCAAAAGGTCCGACCGATAATCGCCGCCATACCCGGCATAAATTCCGTCCGGCTGATTAACAGCATACTATGAGGTAAAAATGGAGAAAATACTCTCTTTGCAGGATTTTGTCGAGGCGGCCGCCGCGCAGGGTATGTCTTTCGGCGCATACGCGCTCAAGGCCCAGGCTGTGGAACTGGAAATCGGCGAAAGCGAGCTTGCCGGCCAAATGTTCGAATGTGTCGAGGTTATGCGCGCCGCCGCGCGCTCCGGGCTCAGAGGGCAAAAGACCCGGGGCGGCCTGGCCGGCGGCGATGCGCAAAAAATTTTTCGCGCGCGCGCGCAAAAAAGTTATATCAATATTACCGGTGACATTGTCTCAGACGCCATACAAACCGCCTTGGCCATAGGTGAAGCCAACGCTTCCATGGGCAAGATCGTGGCCGCCCCTACGGCGGGTGCGAGCGGCGTGATCCCGGGCGTGCTTTTTGCCTTGGAAAAGCCCCTCGGCCTTGACGATGCGGCCATCGGCAAAGGCCTTGTCGTTGCGGGCGTAATCGGGCTGGTCATTGCTTCCCGCGCTTCACTCTCCGGCGCGGTCGGCGGCTGCCAGGCTGAATGCGGCAGCGCGGCGGCCATGGCCGCCGGCGCCGCCGCCGACCTTGCGGGCGGCGAACCGGCTGTGATCGCCCACGCCAGCGCCATAGCGATGAAAGCCATGCTGGGGCTGATCTGTGACCCGGTGGCCGGCCTGGTGGAAGTACCCTGCATAAAACGCAACGCCGCCGCCGCCGTGGTAGCACTGACCGCCGCGCAAATGGCGCTCGCCGGTATAAAAAGTTTTATTCCCGCCGATGAGGTGTTTGACGCTATGAAGTCGGTGGGCGCAAGTTTGCCTCCCAGCCTGAAAGAAACTTCCGCCGGCGGCATAGCCCAAGCCCCGACCGCCCTCGCCTGGGCAAAAGAACACCTGCACGCTGATTGACCACTTTCTTTCCCCTGCCGCCGGCCGGCGCCGCGCTTTGTCCTTTTGGCGTCGGCAAAGCTTATATTGAATAAAAAAATCCGGCCGTATTTGCGGCCGGGGTTTTTATTATTGAAACAACCTGTCTGATACTGTTCAAGTCATATCCGCCGGTAGCCTTACAATCACGCTTTATCCGGTTTATTGACGACAAGCGCCGAGTAAAGGCTGGCTTTGATTTCCTCAATGACAACGGGTTTTGAGATGTGCCCGTCCATGCCGGCCGCCTTGCTTTCTTCCTGGTCTTCTTTCATGGCGTTGGCGGTCATGGCGATAATCGGCACGCGCGCGCCGAAGGGATTTTTTTCTTCTTCAAGCCGCCGTATCGCGCGCGTGGCTTCCAGCCCGTCCATGACCGGCATACGGATATCCATAAAAATCAGGTCATAGTCTTTTTGTAAAAAAGCGGCTACGCCTTCTTCCCCGTTCTCCGCCAAATCCACTTCCAGTCCCATCTCCGCCAGCACTGCCTGGGCGATCTCCTGGTTGATTTCGTTGTCTTCCACGACAAGCACCTTAAAGCCGTCATAACGCCGCTCTACTATGGGGGCGCCCGCCGCGCCGTCTTCATTTTCTTCTTCACGGCAGGATTCCAGATCGATGAAGAAGGAGAATTCGCTGCCTTTTCCCAATTCGCTTTTTACCGCTATTGTCCCGCCCATCATTTCCACCAAAGCCCTGCTGATGGTCAGCCCCAAGCCGGTACCGCCGAATTTGCGCGCCGTGGAACTGTCGGCCTGTGTAAACTGCTTGAAGATGCCCTCCTGCTGCTTTTCATTCATGCCAATCCCCGTATCCTTCACCTGACAATAAAGCCGCAGCGTGCCTGAAAGCATCTCTTCGGTTTTCATGGTTAAGGTAACCGAACCTTGTTTGGTGAATTTTACCGCGTTGCCGATAAGATTGAGCAGTATCTGGGTCAGCCGCAGATCGTCGCCGACCGCCGCCAGCGGCATGGAAGCATCCGCCAGAATTACCAAATCCAGATTTTTCTCCGCCGCTTTCGGCTTGACGACGTCTTCAATAATTTCGATAATCGATTTAAAATGAAACGGGTGTTTATCAATTTCCATCTTCCCGGCTTCAATTTTGGAAAAGTCGAGAATATCGTTGATAATACTGAGCAGCAGCGCCGCCGAGGCGTGTATTTTGTCGAGATATTCCAACCGCTGTTTTTCCGAACGGGCATTTCGGGCCAGGTAAGTCAGCCCCAGTACGCCGTTCATGGGCGTCCTCAGTTCGTGGCTCATGTGGGCGAGAAATTCCCTCTGCGCTATGTTTACACCCTCGGCCAACAGCAGCGCGTTGTGCTCTTCGGCGGCTTTAGCGATGTCAGCAGCCATTGCGTTGATGCTGTCGACAACTTCGCCCAATTCGCCGTCCGCTTTGTCCAAAGTCTTTGTCAAATCAAAACGCAGTTCGCGGATGCCTTTGACTATGCGGCTCACGTCGTGCGTGGTATGCCGGTAAACCAGCATCATCACACCGAGCAGCAGCACATACATCGCGCCCATGATTTTAAGCATTCCTTCGGAGAGGTTGTTGAACTCCGTTTCTATGTCGCCGGCGAACTCGTTTACCCATATATAGCCTATGACGCGGCCTCCCCGCTCGACAGGCACCATGGCGTTCATGATGTTGCCGCGTACCATCTGCCCCGTCCTCACCGCCGCCTTGTTTGTCGCCATGACCATCCGCCCGGGATGGCCTTCGGCTATAGATCTGCCCACCATGTTCTG
>JAISPA010000281.1 GCA_031275255.1 Acidaminococcales bacterium
CGCTGGCTTTGCATCGGGTTTTTGATTGTCCGCGGGATAAAATCATCTGGGATGTCGGGCATCAATCGTATACGCATAAAATACTGACGGGACGGCGGGACCGTTTTTCCACCCTGCGCCAATTCGGAGGCCTTTCCGGCTTTCCAGCGCGTTCGGAAAGTGAAAGCGACGCCTTTGGCACGGGACACGCCAGCACCTCTATTTCGGCGGCGCTCGGCATAGCGGCGGCGCGCGACTTGAAGAAAGAAGATTTCAATGTTATAGCGGTGATCGGCGACGGCGCTTTTACCGGGGGCATGGCCTTTGAGGCTCTCAATAACGCCGGTGAATTAAAAAAAAAGCTGCTGGTGGTATTAAACGACAACGAAATGTCCATAGCGAAAAATGTCGGCGCTTTGTCGGAGTATTTTTACCGTATGCGGACAGGCGCGACTTATAAGCGGATCAGGCGCGATATTGACGCTATCCTGAAAAGCATACCCTCGATCGGCGACCGGATGCTGCGCACCGCGGAAAGGGTAAAAAACAGCGTTAAATTCCTGCTGGTACCCGGCATGTTGTTTGAGGAACTGGGCCTTAATTACATCGGGCCGGTGGATGGCCACGATATAGGAAAGATGGTTGAAATTTTTGAACTGACCAAAAAATATGACAGGCCGGTAGTGGCGCATGTCCTGACCTGCAAGGGGAAAGGCTATGTGCCGGCGGAAAAGAAAGCGGCCGCCTTTCACGGCACCGGCCCGTTCAAGGTCGAGACCGGCGACAAAGAGACCAAAAGCCGGGCGGTAACCTATACCGAAGCATTTAGCAAGGTGATTTTGGAACTGGCGGAAAAAGACAGGCGCATAACGGCGATTACCGCCGCCATGACTGACGGGACCGGCCTTTCCGCCTTTGCCGGCAAATACCCTGACCGATTTTTTGACGTCGGCATAGCCGAACAGCACGCTGTTACCCTGGCGGCGGGAATGGCCTGTGAAGGGTTGCGTCCGGTGGTCGCGGTTTATTCCACCTTTGCCCAGCGGGCCTATGATCAATTGATTCACGACGTGTGCCTGCAAAATCTGCCGGTGGTTTTCGCTTTCGACCGCGCCGGGCTGGTGGGCGACGACGGCGCTACCCATCACGGGACCTTCTCTTTTTCCTTCCTGCGCAGCGCGCCGAATATGGTAATCTGTGCCCCGAAAAACGAAAATGAACTGCAAGCCATGATCAGGACCGCTTTTACCATAAACGGGCCGGCTGCGGTCTTTTATCCGCGCGGTCCCGGCGCCGGCGCGCCGCTTGACGAAGAAGCCGCGCTGCTGCCGGTCGGACGCGCCGAACAAATAATTTACGGTCAGGGCGTGGTCATCTGGGCAATCGGCAGCATGGTCGAGCACGCCGGAAAGATTTGCGGGAAACTGGCGGACTTTGGCATAAAAGCCGGATTGGTCAATGCCCGTTTTGTGAAACCTTTAGACCGGGAACTTTTAGCGCAAACAGCCGGCGGCTGCGGATACATGATCACGCTGGAGGAAAACGTGCTGGCAGGCGGTTTTGGCTCGGCCGTACTGGAAGAATTGCAGGCGGCGGGAATTTTGGACAAAGTAAAGACATTGTCGTTAGGCCTGCCCGACTGCTTCGTGCCGCATGGCAACAAAGACGCGCTGTTTAAAAGCCTGGGCCTGGACGTCGATTCGCTGGCAGGGCGCATCGCGGCCTTTTGCCGGGTGTGACGGAAACATGAATAAAAAACGGATAGACGTTTTACTGACCGAGAAAGGGTTTTTCCCCACGCGCGAGCGGGCGCGGGCAGCCCTTATGGCCGGCATCGTGCTGGCCGACGGCCGCCGGATAGAAAAACCCGGCGACAGTGTAGGAGAAACAGCGGCCATAAAAATCATCGGCAACGACTTGCCCTATGTCAGCAGGGGCGGGCTGAAACTGGAAAAGGCGCTGGATGTTTTCGCCCTTGACCTGGCCGGCAAGATCGTGGCCGATATAGGGGCTTCGACCGGAGGATTTACCGATTGCGCATTAAAGCGCGGCGCGCGCAAAGTATACGCGGTTGACGTAGGGTACGGCCAGCTGGCCTGGAAACTGCGCAATGACGAACGCGTGATAAATATGGAGCGCGTCAACGCCCGCTATCTTTCCGCCGGCCAGATTCCGGACAAAGTGGACTTTGCCGCCATAGACGTTTCCTTTATCTCCCTTTCCAAGATACTGCCTGTGCTTAAGACATTTCTGGCGCCGGACGGCGTTGCCGTCGCTTTGATTAAACCGCAGTTTGAGGCCGGCCGTGAATATCTGGGGAAAAATGGAGTTGTTCGCGACCCGGCGGTGCATAAATGCGTTTTGGCTAAAATCATACAAGACGCGGCGGAAAACGGCTTTACGACCGGAAATCTCGATTTTTCACCGATAAAAGGGCCGCAGGGCAATATAGAATATTTAGTTTGCTTATGCCGCGGGGAAGAAAAATTTACCGGCGACATTGATGCAGTCATCAATCTTGCGCATATAAATGCAAAATAAAGGTGTTTTTATGAAACTGTCCTTGGGAATATTTCCTAATCTGGAAAAAGAAAAAGTCCTGAACGTGCTCGACTGCCTGCTGGACGTTTGCACCACAGAGGGAATAGAGGCGTTTTTGCCAAAATCCGCCGCGTTGGGAAAAGGCTGCGGCAGTTTTGACGAGCAGGATATTGAAAGCATGAGGCAACTGAAAATAGCAGTATCGCTCGGCGGCGACGGAACTTTCTTGCACATGACCCAATACGCTTCTTTGCTCGACATTCCGGTTTGCGGCATAAATATCGGCCGTAAAGGCTTTTTAACGGAGATTGAACTGCCGGATATTGCGGCCGGCATGAAAAAAATCGCCGCCGCGCAATATGAAATTGAAGAACGCTGTATGCTGCGCTCAAGCGTCCGGCGGGACGGACGGGTGATTTCAGACGCGTCCGCGCTCAATGATATCGTGGTCGGCAAGGGAATACAGACCAAACTTATACGCCTGTCGGTAAATATCAACAACAGCTTAAAAGACTCTTACTACTCGGCCGACGGCATTGTTTTCGCCACCGCCACCGGCTCGACCGCTTATTCACTCTCCGCCGGCGGCCCCATCGTCCATCCGTCCCTGCCGGTCATTATAATCACACCGGTTTCGCCGCACGCTTTGTTCGCCCGGCCGCTTGTCATACCGGCGGCGAGCGAAATTACCGTAAAACCGGCGCCGCCTTACAATGAAATAACCCTTGCCAACGACGGCGTAACCTTGACGGAAATTTTGCCGGGCGACGTCGTGAAAGTGGAAAGCAGCCGCTATAAAAGTAAATTCATCAGGTTTGACAGGGTCTCCTATTATGATACGTGGCAGGAACGTTTGCGAAAAGGCGAAACGGTTTGACAAAAAATAAAGCAGAGAAGGGAAGATGCTTATGAAAGGGCTAAGACACGCGAAAATAAAAGAAATAATAGACCAGCATATGATGGAAACGCAGGAAGACCTGGCGGCCGCTTTGCGTTCGTACGGGATAGACGTAACGCAGGCGACCGTGTCAAGAGACATAAAAGAACTTATGCTGATAAAAGTACCCACAGGCGACGGCCATTACCGTTACGCCTTTCCTTCCGATCAGGGGGTTGTGCTCTCGCAGGCCAGGATGGAAAGGATATTTCAGGACTCGGTTATCAGCGTGCTGGCCAGCGAAAACCTTGTGATCATTCGCACTCTGCCCGGAACCGCGCAAGCGGTCGCTTATACCATCGACTATGTGCGCTGGCCGGAAATTCTCGGCACCATAGCCGGCGACGATACCATTTTTGTCGCCGCCTCCGCAAGAAACGAAATTGACCATTTGCTCGCTAAATTCCGCAACTTGCTTTAACCTTTCGCTTGTCATAGGAGAAAAGTAAATGCTGACAAACTTATCTGTGCGAAATTTTGCGCTTTTTGACGAGTTGCTTGTTGATTTCCAGCCCGGCTTCAACGTGCTGACAGGAGAAACCGGAGCTGGAAAATCTATTTTGATTGACGCGTTTAACATCGCGCTCGGCGGCAAGGCGTCCGCTGATTATATACGCTTGGGCAAGGAGTTTTTCCTTGTGCAGGCGGTCTTTGATATTTCCGGTCTGGACGCGGCGCAAAAGCTGCTTGACGGGTTGGGCATAGAGTATCCCGACAACGAACTCATCTTGTCGCGCAAAATAGCGGCGGCCGGCAAAGGGGTCTCTACCGCCAACGGAATCAGAATACCGGCGGGCGTACTGAAAAATATCGGCGACCTGCTCGTTGACGTACACGGGCAATACGAAAACCAGCAACTTCTAAAGCAGGATACCTATCTTGGCCTGATAGACGGTCACGCCGGCCCGGACGGCGAAAAGCTGCTTAAAGAATATAAAGAGATTTTTACCGCTCTGAAAAACACCGTAAAGCAAATCAGACAAAATGAGGCAAACGCCGTCGAAAGGGAACGCAAGCTGGACATTCTCGCCTGGGAGATTGACGAGATAGAAAAAGCCGGCCTTAAAGCCGGCGAAGACAAAAGCCTGGAAGCGAAAAAGATAAAACTTGTCAATAAAGAAAAAATTTTAACCGCCCTTTCCGGCGCCTACAACATTATCGACGGTGAAGGCGGGGAAGGTGAGGGGTTGTCGGCCGGCGCGGCCAAATTGCTGAAAGCGCTTGACGCCGCCGCCCGGTATGATACGGCGGCGGAAAAAATACGCAAAACCGCCGAAGAATTAAGTTACGCGCTCGCGGATATAAAAACAGAACTGGCGGGCAGGCTGGACGAAAGCGAAACGGGCGGCGACCTGGAAATGATTGAGCAAAGGCTTGACCTTATTTACCGGTTAAAGAAAAAGTACGGTGAAAACATAGACGACGTCTTGAAATATTGTTCCGACGCCCAAAAAGAGCGGGAAACTCTTTTGCGCGCCGAAGAAAGCGCCGGGCAGCTGGAAGAAAGAAAGCTGGAATTGGCGGCAAAAGCATCGGCACTGGCGCGGGATTTGAGCGCCCAGCGCGCCCGGGGAGCCGAACTGTTCGCCGCGCGGGCGCTGGAGCATATTCATGATCTGGCTATGCCGCAGGCGCGCTTTGTCGTTGAAATCAAAACAAAAGAAGCGTTAAGCGAGACAGGCCAAGACGAAATACAGTTTCTTTTTTCCGCCAACGCCGGACAGGAATTGCGTCCGCTGAACAAAGTCGCCTCCGGCGGGGAACTGTCAAGGATCGCGCTCTCGGTAAAAACTGTATTCATGAACGAAGGCGGGCCGCCGACAATGGTTTTCGACGAGGTAGACACGGGCGTCGGCGGCAAAACCGCGCAGCGGATGGCGGAAAAAATGGCGATAATCGCGCTTAAAAAGCAGGTGCTTTGCATTACCCATCTGCCGCAAATCGCTTGCATGGCTGATTGCCACATTTATATAGACAAAAAAGAAGACGGCCTCACCACTTGGATAGAAATAGAAAAACTTGGCGAACAGGCAAGGGTTTCCGAATTGACCAGAATGGTCGCCGGCGACAGCCAGACACAGATCGCCCGGGACAACGCGCGGCAGATGCTTGAAATGGCGGCGCAAAGGAAAGAACATTTGCGCGTACAAAACACGGGCAAATAAAGCGGCGAGATATTAACGCAAAGGAAATAGGCGCAATGCAAAAAAATTCCGAAGATGAGAAATTCAGCGAAAAACGCCTGGGCGGCCGGGAAATATATAAAAGCAGAATGCTTAAATACGACATTGACGAGGTGCTTTTGCCCAACGGCCGGAAAGCGCTGCGCGAAGTTATAAGACATCCAGGTGCGGCGGCGGTAACGGCGGTATTGCCTGACGGGAAGATTGTCCTGGTCAGGCAGTACCGTTATCCGGTCGGGCGCGTGCTTTATGAACTGCCTGCCGGCAAACTGAACGCCGGGGAAGACCCTTTGGCCTGCGCCCGGCGCGAATTGGCCGAAGAAACCGGCTTTACGGCGGAACAGTGGCGCAAGCTTTCCTCTATAGTAACGGCGCCCGGTTTTTGCGACGAAGTCATACATATCTATCGGGCGGACGGCCTTTCCGCCGGCCGGCCGCGAACGGACGAGGACGAATTTGTGGAAACGGTTTGTCTGACGCCGCAAGAAATCGGAAATTTAATCAGAAATGGCGGAATTTGCGATGCCAAGACACTGGCCGGGTTGTTTTTATGCGAAATATTGAAATGACGGGAAATTATTACGCCGACCTGCACATACACGTCGGCCGGAACGAAGAAGGGCGCTGGGTGAAAATACCGGCCGCCAGAGAGCTTACCGTCAGGAACATATTGCGTGAAGCGAGCGGCCGCAAAGGGCTGAATGTGATCGGGATCGCCGACAGCTTGTCGCCGCTTGTACAAAAAGACCTTGCCGGACTTACGGCTTCCGGCGAATTGACCGAACTGCCCGGCGGCGGTTACAGTTGGCGCGGCCGGCTGACTGTTGTCCTGGGCGGCGAAGTGGAAACACGGGAAAAGAACGGCGGCCTGGCGCACAGCCTTCTTTTTTTGCCGACGCTGGCGCGGATGCGGGAGCTGTCCGGCGAATTGTCATTACATATAAAAAACATCAATATGAGTTCGCAAAACGCTCATATGGACCTGCGCAGCCTTTACGCCCTCGCGCGCAGGCACGGCGCCAAAATAATACCGGCGCACATCTTTACCCCCTTTAAAAGTATTTACGGCAACTGCGCTAGACGCATGTCCATGCTTTTTGCCGGGGAACCGCCGGGCATTTCGGCGGTGGAACTGGGGTTGAGCGCCGACGCCTATATGGCCGACCGGATAGAGGAATTGCGTGAATTTACCTATTTAGCCAATTCGGACGCCCATTCACTGCAAAACATCGGGCGGGAATTTACCGAGCTTAATATTCCCGGAGCGGTGGATTTCACTAATATTTTCGCGGCTATTGAAGGGAAAAAAGGCGGCGCGGCGATGCTTTACGGCCTGCATCCGGCGCTCGGCAAATATTATCTGACGCGTTGCGCGGCCTGCGGCGCGGAAGCGGACTACCGGCGGGAAAAATGCCCTCTGTGCGGCGGCCGCGTGGTACGGGGGGTAAAACAGCGGATAGATGAAATCGCCGATTGCCCGGAAGGGGAATTTACCCGGCGCAAACCCGGTTATCACTACCACTGCCCCCTTTCTGAACTGCCGGGAGTGGGGGTAAAGACGCTGCAAAAGGTTTATTGCGGAAAATTAACAGATATTGAAATAATGTATAAAAGCGATGCCCGGCAGGTCGAAAACCTGCTTGGAAAGCGGGTTTCGGCTGTTATTGAAAAAGCCGTGAGCCAAAAACTGCGGATTTCGGGCGGTGGCGCAGGGCGCTATGGTTATGTTATAATTGAAAAAAATGAAAAGTGAATTTGCGATATTATTTTTTATCCGAGCAGACCGCTCTTCTGAAAATGACTTCTCGTGACTGGCAACAAGATGGATTTTTGCTGATATTTATATTTTGAGCGGAAATAGCATTTGCGGCTCCATGTAAAAGATGACGGTACAGTGTTTAACAAAATGTAAAATGTAATATGTTACATACATATGCGTGGCTACGTTTGACAAATATACTCGATTAATTAATTTAAAGGAGGATAATGCAATGGAAATTTTAAAAGTATCAGCCAAGTCCAGTCCTAATTCGGTGGCCGGTGCGCTGGCCGGGGTGTTGCGCGAACGGGGGAATGCGGAAATGCAGGCGATTGGGGCGGGCGCCCT
>JAISPA010000170.1 GCA_031275255.1 Acidaminococcales bacterium
TTTTGGACGAAGTGGACAAGTTAAGCAGCGATTTCCGGGGGGACCCGTCTTCCGCCCTGCTGGAGGTGCTTGATCCGGAGCAAAACAATACTTTCAGCGACCATTACGTTGAACTGCCCTTTGATTTGTCAAAAGTGTTCTGGATAGTAACGGCCAACATTACCCATCCGGTACCGAAGCCTTTGCTAGACAGGATGGAGGTCATATCCATTCCCGGGTATACGGAACTGGAGAAAAAAGAGATCGCCTCGCGCTATCTCCTGCCCAAACAGATAAAACTGCACGGGCTTGACGGCGGGCTTATCAGCATCTCGGAAAAGGCCGTCATCCGTATCATCCGCGAATATACGCGCGAATCCGGCGTGCGGGAATTGGAGCGCGGCGTCGCTTCCGTCTGCCGCAAGGCCGCGCGCAAGGTCTTGAAGAAAAATAAAAATAGCGGCGTGTCCGTAACGGCCTCGAATATTCCCCAATATCTCGGCGTGCCTAAATATACGCAAACGGAGAAGCGGCTTGAGCCGGAAACCGGCGTAGCTACAGGCCTGGCCTGGACCAGCGCCGGAGGCGAAGTGCTGGAAGTGGAAACGTCGGTAACGCGCGGCAAAGGCGACTTGCTGCTGACCGGACAGATGGGCGACGTGATGAAAGAATCCGCCCGCGCCGGCTACACTTACATCAGGCGCAAGGCGGACGAATTGAAAATACCGGGCGACTTTTACAAGGAGCTTGATGTACATGTGCATCTGCCGGAAGGGGCTATCCCGAAAGACGGGCCTTCCGCCGGCATCACCATGGCGACCTCCATGGCTTCCGCCCTTACCGGGCGCAGGGTATACGCCGATATGGCCATGACAGGCGAAATCACGCTGCGCGGCCGGGTACTGCCAGTCGGCGGCATCAAGGAAAAAGTGCTGGCCGCCCACCGCTACGGCGTAAAAAAGGTAGTGCTGCCTGTCGCCAACGAAAAAGACCTTGAGGACATACCGCCCACCATAAAAAAGAGCATTGAATTTGTGCCGGTAAAGCATATGGACGAGGTGCTCGCCCTGGCCCTGGAAGACGCCAATGCCTGAACAGGGCTGGGACATAATCAAAGCGCGCTATGTAACTTCGGCCGTGGCGCCCGCCCAGTACCCGCCGGACGGTTGGCCGGAGGCGGCTTTTATCGGCAGGTCGAACGTCGGCAAATCATCGCTCATCAATTCGCTTTGCCGCAACGGCCGGTTAGCCAAGGTAAGCGGCTCGCCCGGCAAAACCAGGACGGTAAACTTTTTTGCCGTGCAAGCCAAGGATACCGGCGGCGACGCCGGCTTTAAACAATTTTTTCTCGTCGACCTGCCCGGCTACGGTTTCGCTAAAGCCTCCAAAGCGGACAAAAGCGCCTGGGCCGAATTTATCAGGCTGTATATTACGTCTTCCCGCCGTTTGAAAATTCTTTGCCAGCTTATAGATATAAGGCACGATTTGATGAAAAACGACCGTGAATGTTATGAATGGCTGGCCGGGGAGGGCGTCCCCGTACGGGTGGTATTGACCAAGGCGGACAAATTGTCCGCCGCCGCCGCCGCCGCGCAGAAAGCGCGGCTTTGCCGGGCGCTTTCCTTGGATCCCGCGCAGACGATCGTGTACTCGGCGGTCAAAAATACCGGCCGGGCGGAACTTATCGGTAATATCGTCAGAGGGTTGTAAACCGGTAGGAGTCCGGAAGATACCGACCGCCGTCCGGGGCAGTACTACCTTGTAACACCTGAAGGTTGTCAGCGAACGGCGAGGATTTTTTCGCCGGGCAAGGCGCAAAATGCAGGCGAACCCAAAGGTCCGGCGAGGCTTTGCAACACCGCCCGGCGGGAAAAAGACCGGCGTTTGGTAAATTTTCAGGTGTTACAAGGCAGTACGTTACCGCAGTTGATGCGGCAAATTCCGGAGCTTTTGCCGCTCCGCCTGGAAGTGTAAAAAGATGGGCAATGTTTATCTTGTGCGTTTGGCAATGGTGATGGGGGGGATTGGCAGCGCGCTTGTTTTTTTGCGATTGGCCATTCCTTTACCTTGGATACTGGGACCGATGGTCTGGACAACCCTGCTGAAATTACGCTACCCGGCGCAGGTATTTTTTCCCCGCAGCCTGCGCAACCTTTTTTTAATTCCTCTGGGCTACAACATCGGCGCTTATGTGACAGGCGACGCCTTGCGGGAGATCATGCGCCAACTGCCGGGCATTACCCTGGCCACTTTTGCCGCTATAGCGATAAGCGTCGGTTTGGCTTTCTGGACTACCCGCACGACCGGCGTAAGCTACGCCAGCAGCGTGATCGGCAATATGCCGGGCGGTCTTACCCCCATGATGCTCATTTGCGAGAACATACCGGGCGCGGATATTGGCGTGGTCGCGGTTTTGCAGACGGTGCGGCTGATGATGTGCATCGCCGTAGTTCCTTTCCTCCTGGCCTACGGTTTCGGCACGGGCGGACAGCCTGCGGCGGCGGTTCCGCTGCGGCCGGTATGGGATTTCGCTTTCGCCTGGTGGCAGCTGGCGCTGGTCGCCGTTCTGGGCGCGCTGGTTTTTGAGTTTATGCATTTCCCGTCCGCTTTTTTTGTGGGGCCGATCATCACCGCCAGCGCTTTTTCCATCTACGCGAATGTTTCTTTGCCGGACGCGCCGGTTTGGCTGGTCAATATCGCGCAGGTTACGACCGGCCTTTATCTCGGCACTTTTATCGATCCTTTTCAGCTGAGCAAAAATCACCGGCTTTTTCCTGTCTGTCTGCTCGGCGCCGTTCTGATCGTCGCAGGCAGCCTGCTCGTCGGTTATTTTTTAAGCAATTTGCTGGGATTTAGCCTGGCTACCGCCTTTTTGGCCTGCGCGCCGGGCGGCGTTGCCGAGATGAGCATAACCGGCATGGCGCTGGGGGAAAATGTGCCGATAATATTGGCTTATCAGCTTTTCCGCTTGCTTTTTTTGAATTTTGTCATGCCGGTCTGTCTGCAATGGTATTTCACCCGCCCGCACGGCCACGGCCAGCCGCCGCTTTCTTCCTGAAGAAGGAGGCGCTTTGCCGCGGAGCCGACCCTCTCCGGCGAGGCCGGACACCCGCCATCCGCGGCGTATTCGGCATTTATCCATTCTTGGATTGCACAAGCTCGCCCGTTTGCGAACAGGCTTTCGGCGGGCGTCGAATCTCCCGCGGAATGAAGCATCGTTCAAACGGCACTTTTTTCAGGAGGCTGTCAATGCTAAAAAATATACCCACAGTGTATGATCCGCAGTCGGTGGAGGGAAAATGGTATGAATTCTGGGAGAAAAACCGATTGTTTCACGTGGAGCCGTCGCCGGATAAAAAGCCTTTCTGCATAGTCATACCGCCGCCCAATGTTACCGGGCAGCTGCACATGGGGCACGCCGCCGACAACACCTTTCAGGACATTTTGATCCGCTGGCGGCGGATGCAGGGCTACAGCGCGCTCTGGCTGCCGGGAACCGACCACGCCGGCATCGCCACCCAGGCCAAAGTAGAGGAAACTTTGCAGAAAGAGGAAAATCTAAGCCGCTACGACCTGGGGCGGGAAAAGTTCATTGAACGGGTATGGCGGTGGAAAGAAAAATACGGCGGGCGGATTACCAACCAGCTCCGGCGGTTGGGTTCTTCCTGCGACTGGGAAAGGGAACGTTTCACCTTGGACGGGGGGTGCTCCCGCGCCGTGCGCGAGGTGTTTGTCCGCCTGTATGAAAAGGGGCTCATCTATCGCGGCCTCCGCATGACCAACTGGTGCGTGAACTGCCGCACCGCTTTAAGCGACATAGAAGTGGAGCACGCGGAGCAGGAGGGTTTTCTCTGGCAGGTGCGCTACCCGCTGGCCGACGGTGAAGATTCTTTTGTCACGGTCGCGACCACCCGGCCGGAAACCATTCCGGGCGACACGGCGGTGGCGGTGCATCCGGAAGACGAACGCTATAGGCGGTTTATCGGCCGGGAACTGCGCGTACCCGCCTGCGGGCGCGTAGTGCCGGTGATCGCCGACGAGTATGTCGACCCGGCGTTCGGGACCGGCGCGGTCAAGGTAACGCCCGCCCACGATCCCAATGATTTCGCCATGGGCGAGCGGCACGGCCTCGCGCAAATCGTGGCCATAGACAAGGAAGGCGTTATGACGGAGGCGGCCGGGGAATTCGCCGGCATGGACCGCTACGCCTGCCGCGGGGCGATAATCCGTAAAATCAACGAAGACGGTCTATTGGCCGGCGTTGAGAAGCACACGCACGCGGTAGGCCATTGTCAGCGCTGCGGCACGGTAACGGAACCTTTGGTGTCTTTGCAGTGGTTTGTCAAAATGGCGCCGCTGGCCGTCGAGCCGCTGGCGGCGGTAAGAGACGGGCGGACCCGTTTTATTCCCGAGCGCTTTGCGAAAATTTATGAAAACTGGCTGGAAAACATCCGCGATTGGTGCATTTCCCGGCAGATTTGGTGGGGACACCGCATACCGGCCTGGTATTGCGAAAAATGCGGCAAAACAACCGTTTCCACGCAAGAAGTAACCGCCTGCCCCGCCTGCGGCGGCCGTACGCGCCAGGACGAGGATGTGCTCGACACCTGGTTCAGTTCCGCCCTGTGGCCTTTCTCCACCCTGGGCTGGCCTGACCGTACCGGGGACCTGGCGTATTTTTATCCTACCAGTGTTTTGGTTACCGCTTATGATATAATTTTTTTCTGGGTGGCGCGCATGATGGTCATGGGACTGGAATTTCAAAATGCCCCGCCCTTTCGCCATGTATTCATTCACGGCCTCATCCGCGACAGCCAGGGCAGGAAGATGAGCAAATCCCTGGGAAACGGCATAGACCCCCTGGAGGTAATCGAAAAGTACGGCGCCGACAGCCTGCGCTTTACCCTGGTTACCGGCAACACGCCGGGCAACGACATGCGTTTTTATTGGGAAAAGGCGGAGGCCAGCCGCAACTTTGCCAACAAAATATGGAACGCCGCGCGCTTTGTCCTTATGAATCTGGAAGATTACGCGCCGGAAGCGGAACGGCCGGAGGCGGAAACCGCCCCTGCCCGCCTGGCCGACCGCTGGCTGCTTTCGCGTTTTAACCGCACGGCAAAAGACGTAACCGCCCTGCTGGAAAATTATGAGACAGGCGAAGCGGCGCGGCTGGTATATGAATTTATCTGGAATGAGTTTTGCGACTGGTACATCGAACTGTCCAAACCGGCGCTTTACAACAAGGAAGCCAAATATGAACGCCGGCGCGCGCAGGCTGCGTTGTTTACGGTATGGGAGGGCGCGCTGAAATTATTGCATCCTTTCATGCCTTTCATCACGGAAGAGATATGGCAGGCTTTGCCGCGCAATGAGGCGGGCGTGAGCGTAATGACGGCGCGCTGGCCCGAGGCGGACGCCGCCCTTATCGACGAAGGCGCGGAAAACGACATGCGGCTGATTATGGACAGCATACGGGCGGTACGCAACATGCGGGCGGAAATGAACGTTCCGCCGGGGAAAAAAATCAGCGTCATATTGCAGGCGGCGGACGGCAGGCGGCGAAAGGTGCTTAAGGAGCAAACCGGTTACATTAAAACCCTCGTCGCGGCGGAAGAGGTGGAAATATCCCCCGGCGGCGCGCCAAAGCCGGACAACGCCGCCGCGGCGGTGATTTCCGGCGTGGAGATCTATCTGCCTTTGCGCGGCCTTATCGACCTGGACAAGGAAACCGAACGGCTGGGCAAGGAAAAAGACTTGCTGGAAAAGGAGATGGACCGCCTTGGCGCGAAACTTGCCAACCGGGACTTTCTGGCGAAAGCGCCGGCCGCGGTGGTGGCCAAAGAAGAAGAAAAACGCCGGGAATACGGGGACAGGCTGGCGGCGGTCAAAGAGCGGCTGGAATATCTCGCCGGCCTCGCCTGACGCCGCTGAGGTGACGGATTTAGCCGGGGAACGGTATAACAGGCGGCGGGCGTCGGGGCGTCCGCCGAACGAAGTCTCGCGCAATTTGTTATCGGGGTGAAAATATGAATTATCAGGAAAGTTTAAAATATCTGGCCGAGAAAGGCAACCAAGGGATAAAGCCGGGACTGGAACGGATAAATATTTTGCTGAAAAAACTTGGCTGCCCGCAGGAAGGCATCTCTTATGTGCATGTAACGGGCACCAACGGCAAAGGCTCGGTAACCAGCATGCTGACCAGCATATTTGAGGCGGCCGGACTCAAGACGGGCAAATTTACTTCCCCGCATCTGGAGAAATGGAACGAGCGTATAAACATCCGCGGGCGCGACGTTACCGACGAAGAATTCGGCGAAGCCGTAAGCGCGGTGGCGGGCGCGGCTAAAGCGCTCGGCGAGGGTCTTGAGCAGCCAAGCCAGTTTGAACTTGTTACCGCCGCCGCTTTCTGGCTTTTCCGCAAGGCCGGGGTGGACGCCGCCGTACTGGAAGTGGGCATGGGCGGTCTTTGGGACGCTACCAACGTGATAACGCCCGAGTGTTCCATTATTACCAATGTGGCGATCGACCATATAGAATACCTGGGCGAGACGATAGAAACCGTCGCGCGGGAAAAAGCCGGCATCATCAAGCCCGGCGTGCCGGTCGTGACCGCGGCGGAAAGCGTCGCGCTCAATACGCTGATCGACAAGGCGGCGCCCCTGCATTGCGCCATGTATACATTCCGCTTGGATTTTACGGCGATCGGGCTGGGCGGCGACTTTGAGAAACAGCGTTTCATTTTCAGAAGCGGCGATTTTGTGGCCAATTTCACCCTGGCGCTGGCCGGCGACCATCAAGTGGCCAACGCCGCCCTGACGGTTATGGCGGCAAGGCTTTTAAGCTCCAAACACCCGGAAATAACCGTCACCGCCATCCAAAAAGGGCTTGAGACGGTAAAATGGCCAGGACGGCTGGAGCTTTATTCCCAATCGCCCTGCGTAATATTGGACGGAGCGCATAATCCGAGCGGCGCGATCGCGCTGCGGGCGGCGCTCAACAAATACTGCCCGGGCAAAAGCGTCTCTTTTGTGCTGGGTATAATGAAGGACAAGGATATAAAAGGCATAGTCGAGGAACTGGTCAACGAGGACGATTCTTTGATCGCGGTGCCGGCGGACGCCAGCGCGCGGGCGGCCGGCCCGGAAGAAATCATAAAATACAGCCGGGGCAAAAATTCGGTATCCTACGATCTGGAAAAAGCTCTCGCCCAGGCGATCGCGGGCGCGGGCGCGGACGGCGCCGTCTGTATCGCCGGTTCCTTATACCTGGCCGGACAGGTCAAAAGCATCTGGAAAAGCCATCCTCTTTTGTAGGCCGCCGGGCGGCAAATCCTCTTGGGCGAACAAAGTCCGCCTGCTTGCGCACAGGCAAAATTCGCCTGACCGGGAAACAGTATAACGCAGCGGGAACAGCGTTTCCCGCTGGGCAGAGTCTCGTTCGAAATAATATGGCGCCGCAGAAAAATTCCGCGGCGCCGTAGTATACTATTCTCCGGCTAAAATCAAGGCATCTTTGCGGCTGCTTTGCGACACACGGGCAAGGGCCGGACACCAGCCGTCCGTGGCGTGTACGGCATTTACCCATCCCTGGATTGCACAGGCCAAGCGGGCGAGGCAAGCCTCGCCCCTACGAC
>JAISPA010000151.1 GCA_031275255.1 Acidaminococcales bacterium
AGGCCGCAAAGAGCGGATGAAACTGCCCAGATTGGCAGGTTTTTCACCTTGCCTTGCCTGTTTTTTTCCAAAGACCTCAACTATTGCTTTTTAATCAGTAGTTTCCAAAATATCTGCGGCTGGTGGAAAGATGCCGAACCACTTAGTACTGTCCCACGGCTAAAACCATGTCGCCTTGCGGCTGCTTTGCCACACCGCTTTGCTTTAAATCCTCATCGGGCTTTTTCCGGTTCGCCTACGGTTCGCGCCTCGCCAAGGCGGCAAGCCAGCTCGCAAATCTTATCCATGTTTTAACCGGGAAACAGTATTGATAATAAAAATACCGCCCTTTTCCGGATATCATCCAGAAAAGGGCGGTAAACGCCGCCGCCGATAGGTCAGCGGAGGAAGTTTGGCCGGGCCGGCGCTTCGTTGTCCGGCGAGGCGACTACGTCTTTGGCCGCTTCGAGGCATTTTAAAAGCCAGGCCATATTGTTGCCAAGGGTACGCATGATCTGAAGCCCTTCCGCATCCTGCCTTACCTCGTCGGGTGTGTTGCCGTGGACAATGTTCCAGTATTGGGAAGAAACGACCGGCATCTGCGAAATGGTGAAATATTTGTTCAGACGGTCAAAAGAAGCCGTGCCGCCGCCGCGCCGGCAACTGACTACACAGGCCGCCGGTTTGTAAGCGTAGGCCTGCGCTTTCCGGTAGAACACCCGGTCAAGGAAAGCGCACAAAGCGCCGTTGGGCGCGGAATAATAGACGGGCGAGCCCACCACGAACCCGTCGGCGGCTTTCAAAAGATCGACGCATTCGTTCACCTTGTCTTCCTTGAACACGCAATATCCGCTTTTGACGCAGCCGTGGCAGGCGATGCAACCTTGCACCGGTTTTTGGCCGATGTGCAAAAACTGCGTTTCGATCCCGCTTTTTTCCAGCCGTCCCGCGACCTCGCTGAGCGCGGTAAAGGTGCAGCCTTTTTCATGCGGGCTGCCATTGAGTAAAAGCACTTTCATAAAATATCCCCCCCCTGAAAAATTTTGTTGCCAATATATCCCCCGGTTAAAACGGATAAGATTTGCGCGCTGATTTGCCGCCCGCGCGGCGCAAAACGCAGGCGGAGCAAGCCGGGGCTTGCTTTCCCTGGCGCAATCGGCGCGGCGGCGGAAACTAATGGGTGGCCTCGTCCGATTATCCGCTTTTTCCCCAACATCCGCGGATAGGCCCGACCGACGCGCCCCTTAAAGCAAGCGCCGCCGAAACCTTGTCATTGCACGCGCCAGCCCCCGCCGCACGCTAATACAAGCTGGTTGCGGTGGAAACTGTTGAGCGTGCTTCTGTGCCCGACGCTGATAACCGTCGAGGCAGACAGGCGCCTGGCCAGAAGTTCGTACATTTCGCGCTCCAATGCCTCGTCCATGGCCGAAGTCGCCTCGTCGAGGAACAGCCAGTCCGGGGCGTGTATAAGTGCGCGGACAAAGGCTATCCGCTGCTGCTCGCCGGGCGAGAAAATATTTGACCAATCGTCTTCTTTCATCAGCATGGCCGTCAGCCATTCCAACCGGCAAAGCAAAAGAGCCTCTTTGATGGACTCATCGGCAGCGCCGGGGCAGCCCGGATATAAAAGCGCATCGCGTAAAGAGCCGAGCGGCAGGTACGATCTTTGCGGCAGGAACATCTTTTTTCCCGCAGGATAAACAATCTCTCCGCCGGTGTACGGCCAAAGCCCGGACAAAGAGCGCAGGAGCGAACTCTTGCCCGAACCGCTCGGCCCTTTGACTATCCAGGTTGAACCGGGGGCAAAGTCAACATTCAAGCGGCTTATCAACTCCCGGCCGTCCGGCAGGTTGACCGACAAATCCTTCAGAAGCAAGCTGTTGCCTGCGCCTTCAAGATAACCCTGCCCTTCCTGCCGGTATTTGAGCCGGATTTCATTCATGTGCCGCTGAAAGCTGGTAAGACGCGCCACGACCGAATACCACTGCGCTATGGATACATAAGCGTCAACGAAAAAGGAAAGTGCGTCCTGTACCCGGCCGAATGCCGAGGTTATCTGCATGAGCCCGCCGAGGTTGATGGCGCGGGTCAAATATCTGGGCATGCTAAGGGCCAGCGGCACAATGACCGATACCTGGGAATAAGTGGAAGTCAAGGCGACTACCTGTTTTTGCTTGCGGACGATTTTCCAAAGGTTGGCAATCAATATGGAGAATTTTTTGCCAAAATAATCGCCCTCAAAGCGCTCGCCCTTATAAAAAGCCACGTTCTCGCTGTTTTCGCGCAGCCTGACCATGCTGTAACGAAAATCCGCCTCAAACCTTTGCTGCGCAAAATTCAGCTTGCCCAGCGCGCGCCCGGTTTTGTCGGTCAGCCAGGTGCCGGCCGCCGCATAAAGCACGGTTACCCAAAGCATATAGCCGGGGATGGCAACAGGTACGCCATAGGGGCTAAGGTCAAGCGAGCCGGACAAACTCCATAGTATGCCGGCAAAAGACACAAACAAAACCACGTTTTTGATCAGCCCCAGAGTCAAAGACAGCGTGCTTTCCACAAACAACTTAATGTCGTCGCTTATGCGCTGGTCGGGATTGTCCGTGTCTTTCTCAAAAATCTGCAAAAGATAATAAGTCCTGGCCGCAAGCCAGTTTTCTACATACCGGCTGGTCATCCAGGTGCGCCAGCGCATCTGCAGCACCTGCTGCAAATAATACGAGTAAACGGCTATGGACACATATACGGCGGCGATCAGGCAAAAATCCTTTACCGCCCGGATGATTTCTTCGTTTTTGTATTCCTGCAGGGCGGTATAAAAATCATTGTACCAGCGGTTGAGTACGACTAGCATGTACACTTGCCCAAGGCTCAGGGCAATGATCGCCGCGAGCAAAATGGCGGCGCGGTATTTTTCCTCCGAGCGCCAATATTCGCGGGTAAGCCGCCATAAAGAAACAAAAAAACTCTTGCTGGCTATTTTTTCCACCATGTATCTCCTTAAAGGTGGCCAACCAGCGGGGGAAACAGTTCGCCCGGCGAAGCCGCCCCGTGGTTTTGCCAATTCGCGGCTGTACAAACCGCAGCCGGCGGCCGATTATTACATATTTGCCGGCCGCTGGGCAAAATCCTGCCGCCGGCGGCGAAATATTTTGCGAAAAACATGTCAAGCATGAAACCCTTGGCGCGCGTAAGGGAAGGGCGCCAATTTGACGCGGACCCTTGTGCAGGGCAACAGCCGTTGCTTTTCGTTGGCAAGAAGAGGGCCGCCGATGCTCCAAAGAAGGGACAGACATAATTCGCGGCAACAACCCGGCCGGTCGCGCAGCGCCTCCGCAAACTCCTTCGGCGTAACTTTCGCAAAAACGCGGCAAAAACGTCGCTGCCAGGGATACCGTTCTGTCAGCTTTTCTATAAATTCATGCCCGCATTTTATCAGTTTAGCGCAGAAAAGTAAATGTTGTCGCCTTGGGGTCCGTACGACGAAGTATTGCAATTGCTTAAAAACTATGGTACTATTAAAAAGCATTAGATAGTGTTTACACGAGATTAGGCCGTGACGACAAGCCAAATAAAAATGCACTTGATGATCACAGACGAGAAGAATGAAGCTGTTTGTTTGGCGTAGCGGGTAGCAATACCTCTCCATTGCTTGAGTTTCAAAAAGGCGTTTTCGACCAGAT
>JAISPA010000125.1 GCA_031275255.1 Acidaminococcales bacterium
TCCTAAACTGGAGGGAACCTGTGTCCGATTCGAGCTTTTTCCAGTTGTAGTACGTTTGCGCGGTAATTTTGAATGTTTCTTTCAATTGCACAAGCGTATGCCCGTTTTCTTTAAACTCAATTGCCGCCTTGCGATAATCTAAACTATATGCCATATATACTTTATCGGCATATTTTATAAATTACTTAAGTTAAAGAACTATAATACTATTAATAAAACAATTAGTGTTGACAACAGAATACACTTTGATTTAACGTATGTGAATGATATTACTGGCGTATTAATATGAATATTCGCCCCCAAGCGGCATGAGTATGTGGAAAACGCCGGTTTTGTGCTGTTCCCTGCCGGCGGCCATTTTTTCATTTGGCGTTATCCATGAACTTCTTTTGCTCAAGCAAGGCTTTGCCGGCGCGTTGGCGGTGCCGCCTCGCCAAAAACTCGACTTTTTCCTTGTCGCCAGCCAAAAGCACCGCCAATATTTCCTCATGCTCCTTTATCGATTGTTCGGCCCTTGTCGGGGAAAGGCTGAAAACCGCCCTTGTGCGCTCACACTCGCTTTGCAGCGAAAAAATAATCTTTTTCATGCGTTTGTTGCCGACGCGTTCATACATAATCGCGTGAAATTTGGCGTTGAAAAACCCAAACTGCGCATAATCGCCTTTAATGCAACATCCGCGCATCTTGTCGATGCACGCGGCCAATTCTTTGGCTTCCGTTTTGCTTAAAGGTATCGCCGACTTGGCCGCGTACCCTTCAATTATACTGCGCAACTCGATGATTTCCCTGATATTTTCTTCGTCGAGCATGGAAACATGCGCGCCCGCATGCGGGGTCATGGTTACAAACCCTTGCGCCTCAAGCAGCCTGATAGCTTCCCGCACGGGTATTTCGGAAACGCCCAGCTCCTGGGCGGTTTTTCGTATGACCAGGCGTTCCCCGGGCTTGAGATTGCCGGTTACAATGTTCTCCTTTAAGATGTTGTAGACTGCTTCCAGCTTTGTTGTAATCATTTGTTCAATATTGTCCGCTTGTTTAATTTTTAGCTGGCCAGAAATATTGAGGACCCCCTTATCACGGTTCTTTGCCGGTATAATTTATCAGGACAGATATAAAAGCCTGGCCGGATTTTCTTTGAGCATGAGGTTCAGTTCGCTCTCCGTAATGCCGGACGCTTTGAGTAAATAATAAAAAGCGCGCAGTCCTTGAACCGGCGAGGGGCTTGTTACCTGACCATAGTCGGTCATGATTATGCAATTTTGGGCGCCGAGCGCTTTTATCAAAGCCGCTATTTCTTCCGGATCCTGGCGCCCGTTGCGCGGGGAGCAAACGCCGTAGGAAATGGATACCAAGGCGCCGTTTTCGACAAGTTCCGAAAGCACAGGCGGCGTAAAGTCGTCCGGCCAAGCGTTGGCGTGGGTGATTTCAAAATGGCTGAAACTGATTTTTTTTGCTTCCCGGGCAACTGCCAAACATTCCTGCGGCGAGATATGCCCGCTGCATAAAGCGGCTTCCTTTTCCTTGCAAATGCGCAGTATTTCCTGCGCCGCCGGCAGCAGGCGGCCTTCTTCGTCTGTTACGGACAGTCTGCCGGTATGATATCCAAAGGAAGATGAGTTTACATAGTGTTTGATCCAATGCCCCTGTTTTGCTTTTTCCAAATTATACTTAGAATCTACCGTCGGCAGCCATATCACTTTGGCGCCGGTCAGCACCGCCGCCATTACCGAGCGCGGACTCAGCCCGCCGGCCGTTTCGTTTAGGCTTATGCTGCCGAAAGTCTTTACTTGGGGAACCAATTCACAGGCGACGGCCGCCGCGCCTACGGTAGGGAAGAGATGACACTTGGTCACGATAGCCCTCATGCCGCAGGCCGCCGCCTCTTGAGCTAAAGTGACGGAGTCGGCGTACCGCGGCATATAATCCGGCCCGGCATGAATATGAATATCAATGGCGCCGTTTAGCACCTTGTCGTCATAAAGTTTCATAGTTCAACCCCCATCCGGCAGGCGCTTAACTTTTTTGCCACCCAGTCCGCAATGAGCGGGCGATATTTATAAACATAGTTATTGCAGACATGGTTAGCGTTCGCCAGCACTATCAGCCTGGGCTCTATCGACGAACTGCGGCCGACAATTTCTTTTGCGTGGCGCGAGTCGGCGATGCGGTCATTGTCGCCGTGTACTATCATAAGCGGAGCGGCGAGGTTTGCGATAACGTCGGAAAGATCAATTTCATTCCTTTTTGCCAGAAGCTCCTCATCCGTTTCCACACCCAAGACATGCCCAAAATCGCCGTAAAAAACAGGCCCCATTTTTTCTATGTCCCGAAAATCAAAAAAACCGCCGCAGCCAAAAGCCGCCATAAAAGCTTGCGGCGCAACAGCGGCCGCGCGCGGCCCCAAATAGCCGCCAAAACTTATCCCGCCCACCGCCAAACGCTCATAGCCCATCCCTTTCATATATGCTATCACAATTTTTACGGTTTCATCAAAGTTTTTTTTGCTGTAAGGCAGGCCGGGCAGAGCCTCCCCTTGGCCCGGATTGTCCACCGCGAGCACAGTCAGCTCCCTTTCCAAAAAATAGTCGGCAAAGGAAACCATCTCTTCTTTGTTGGCGTCGGCGCCGCCGAAAAGATAAACCATCCGCCCTTGCGCTTTAGGATGTTCGCGCAAGATGGCGGGTATTTTCTTGCCCTTGCCGGGAATAAAAACCGCCTTGCCCGGATACTGCATTATTGGCAGCGCCTTGCCCAGGGCGGCGCGGCTTTTGCCGTAAAGTTCCGCCTTAAGCTCTTTGCGGTCAAACAGCATGAAATGGGCGTAATGGTAATACACGGACGCGCGCCGGAAAGCTGCGGCGGCAGTCGCCAGGCAGCCGTCCTTCAAGGCGCTTTCGGCCATTCCCAAAT
>JAISPA010000132.1 GCA_031275255.1 Acidaminococcales bacterium
GCGGCGGCGCTTTGGTTAACGCCGACGGTCTGGTCATAGGCATAAACAGCGCCAAAATCAACTACACCGGCGTTGAAGGCATGGGGTTTGCCATACCGATAGACGCGGTCAAACCGATAATCAAAGACCTTATTGAAAAAGGCAGGGTTACAAGGCCGTATCTGGGCGTAAATCTTTTGGACAGCAGGACGGCGGCTTTTTATTACGGTTATAGATTTGAAAAAGGCCTGTTGATCAGCAAGGTGCTTGAAAACAGTCCGGCCGCCAAAGCCGGCCTACGCCAGGGCGATATCATCGTCAAAGTAAAAGACCTTGACGTAAACAGGGTGGTGGAACTGCGCGCGGAGCTGAACAAGCTTTCCATCGGCCAAATCGTGGAATTGTCCGTCAACCGCGAAGGCCGGCTTATAAGTGTAGCGGTTGCCCTGGAAAAAGTTCCCGACTGACGATTTTATGAAAGTAAACATCATCGCGGTCGGCGGTTTGAAAGAAACTTATCTGCGGGCGGCGGCGGATGAGTACGTAAAAAGGCTGCGCCCCTATTGTTCTTTGTCGATCGCCGAGTGTCCGGAAGAAAAAGCGCCGGCAAAACCTTCGGCTGCCGGCCGGGGACGCGCGCTGGACAAGGAAGGCGAAATGCTGCTCGCGCAGGTTAAAGACGGTGATTTTACTATAGCGCTGGATGTCGGCGGCGGCAAAATGTCGTCAGAGGAATTTTCCGGGCTGCTGGCGCAGGAAACCCGGTCAGGCGACGGCCGCGTGGTGTTTTTGATCGGAGGCGCTTACGGGCTGTCGGATAAGGTGAGACAAACTGCGGATTTTCTGCTTTCTTTATCGGACTTTACCTTTACGCATCAAATAGCGCGCCTGCTGTTGCTTGAACAAATATATCGGGCCTTTAAGATAATGAACAGGGAAAAGTATCATAATTAGCCGCAGAGGCGGTTTTTGTGCCCGAGCGCCCGGCCGGGGGGCTTAGGGCGGGCTCGTTCCCGAAAGAGCGGGCTTGCCGCAGGCCGCAGAAAGCCTTCCCCGGGCTTCGGCGGAGCGGGTCGGTTCTGTGTGAATATAGCGCGGACAGCTTACCGATGGCAGCGCCCGCCTGGCGGGTAACGGGGGAAACCGGGGGCGCCGCCAAGCGCCGGCGGTTTTACGGCTATAATTGAGCGGGGGGGGATATTTTTGAAGAGCAAAGTCTATGTAGCCTACCTTAACGACCGCCAAAAACACCGCAGCAACCAGAAAAAAGTGGACGAGCTGTTTTTGGCGGCGGGTTTTGACAAACTGCTTTGTGCGGGCGACCTTGCGGCTATAAAGCTGCATGTGGGGGAAGCCGGCCTTGACACTTATCTCAACCCGATATTTCTGCGCCCGGTAACGGACAGGATAAAAGCGGCGGGGGCGCACCCTTTCCTTACCGATACCAATACCCTTTATTCCGGATCGCGCCATAACTCGCCGCAGCATATTCTGACCGCCGCGGCGCACGGCTTTGTGCCGGAAGTAACCGGCGCGCCTTTTATCGTGGCGGACGGTCTCAGGGGCGAAAACTACAGCCGGGTGGAGATTGGCCAAAAACACTTTGCCAGCGCGGCCATTGCGAGGGATGTGCTGGACGCCGATTTTATGCTGGTGTTCAGCCATTTCAAAGGACATGAGCTGGCCGGCTTCGGCGGCGCGCTGAAAAACGCCGCTATGGGCTGCGCCCCGCCGGTAGGCAAACGTGAGCAGCACGCCATAAAAATGTACGCCAGCGGCAAAAAATGCGTCGGCTGCGGGCAGTGCGCAGAAGTCTGCCCGGTGGGCGCAAGCGCCCTTGCCGAGGGCAAGAAAGCCAAAATAGACGCCGCCGTCTGCATCGGCTGCGGTGAATGTATGACCGTTTGCCCGGTAAAGGCGATAACCCTGGACTGGAGCACCGATATAGGCGATTTCCTCGAGCGCATGACCGAATACGCTTATGCCGCCTTGCTCGGCAAGCGGGGAAAAGCCGCTTATATCACCCTTGCGGCTGCGGTTACCCCTTATTGCGACTGCGTACCCTGGAGCGACGCGCCTTTGGTTCCCGACATAGGATTTCTCGCCTCCGCCGACCCGGTCGCCATTGACCAGGCGGCGCTTGATCTGGTCAATAAACAGGCGGGGCTGACCGATTCCGAATACGGCAGGCCAATACCGCCCGGCGAAGATAAATTTCTCGCCTTGCGGCCCGCCGTAGACGGGCGGCGTACACTCGCCTACGCTGAAGAACTGGGCATGGGTTCACGCAAATATGAACTTATAACCATTTGAAACAAAGGAAACAATATGCCGTTTAAGCAGCTGCTCAAAGTGGACGGACGGCGAAAAGCTTTGAGTTTTCTCGTCGCAAGCGCCGTTATGTGGAGCTTTGGCGGGTTGTTCATCAAATATATACAATGGAATCCGATGGCGATTGCCGGTATGCGCGGTTTGATCGCCGCCCTGGCCGTCGCCCTGGCCGTACCTGAGTCCGTGCGGCTGCCGCCGAACAGATTTATCTGGCTTTGCGCCTTTGCCTACGCCGGCATGTGCGGCACGCTGGTCGTCGCCACCAAACTTACCACCGCCGCCAACGCCATATTCCTTCAATATACGGCGCCCGTTTACGTTATGCTCATCAGCGCGTTTTTTTTCCGGGAGAAAATAAAATTCCCGGACGCCATGGTGATTTTAAGCACGGTCTTGGGTATGGCGCTGTTTTTCGTAGGGGAATTTTCTTTTGCAAGTATTGCCGGCAACCTCATAGGCATAAGCAGCGGCGTTTGTTTTGCCGTCATGGTTACAGGCTTTCGCTTCGTAAAAGGAGCGGAACCAGCTGTAGCCATCTTTTGCGGCAATATAATATTGTTTTTGCTGTCGGCGCCTTTTATGCGGGCGCCCATACCGGGAACCGGCGATTGGCTCGCGCTTCTTTTCCTCGGCGTTTTTCAGATAGGGATATCCTACGCGATGTACAGCCGCGCGATCGTGCGGGTAAAGCCGCTGGAAGGGGTTATCATCCCCACCATAGAACCGGTGCTGAATCCGCTCTGGGTATTTTTCTTTATCGGCGAGCGGCCGCCCAACGCGGCGATTGCCGGCGGAGCAATCGTTATAACGGCCATAACCGTCTATTGTCTGCGAAAAAATTGAACAGCAGCGGATAATCCGCGGCAGGCCGTGAGCGCCGCCGGGCGGCGTCAGATATAAAATCCGCCGTTTACGTTAAGAACTTCGCCGGTGATAAAATCGCTGGCGGCAAGAAACAAGGCCGCCCGTGCTATATCCTGCGGCAGGCCGGTCCGTCCGAGCGGCGTCGCCTCTACCAGCGAACTCCTTTCCGCTTGCGTCAGGGCGCTGTTCATGTCCGTGTCGATCACCCCGGGCGCGATGCAATTGACGCGTATGCCGGACGGGCCCAATTCTTTGGCCAACGCTTTTGTCAGGCCGATGAGGCCAGCCTTGGCGGCGGAATAATGCGCTTCGCAGGAGGCGCCCGCAACGCCCCAAACGGAGGCGATGTTTATAATGCAGCCGCGTTTCACGCGCAGCATATAAGGCAAGGCGGCCTGGGAGCATAAAAAAGCGGATTTTAAATTTACCGCCAGCATGTTGTCCCAGTCGGCTTCGCTAAGCTGTGTAAATTCCTTTGTCTGCGCGATGCCGGCGTTATTGATCAATACATCCGTCTTATTCGCCAAAGCGAACAGGGCGTCCACCTCTTTTTTAACCGTAACGTCCGCCTGCACGGGAATGAGCGTTTGCCCCTCCCGCGCGCAGCTTTCCGCCAGGAGGCGCAAAGGCTCATAAGTTTTGTGATAATTGGCGTACACCCGGCCGCCTTCCCGCGCAAATAAAACGGCCGCCGCATAGCCGATTCCCCTGGAAGCCCCTGTTATCAGAACATTTCTTTCCATCGCTTCACCCCTTCCGTCACGCTTTTATAACATTATAGCAAAATTCAAGCCCCGGTTTAACTAAGATTCGTAAGAAGTCCCCCGTCTCCAAGCTGCCTTGCCCGCGTGAGCGAGAGCGTCGGCGGCGGGAGTGTGTCACGGCGGAAATTATCAAAGTTCTGCCTGGCAACAGTATAAATACCTTCGGCAAAATCTGCGCCAATACCGCCCGGCGCACCGCTTGCGGCAGGACGCGGCGGCAAAACAAACAAAGAAAGAAGGAAAAAATGACCTACGAATGGGACAAAAGTTTGGAAACAGGCCACAAAATGATCGACAATCAGCACAAACAACTGATCGTCGCTCTTAACGCGCTCATAGAGGCCAGCCAGGGCGGGAAAGGGCATGAGGAAGTAAACAATACTCTGGAATTTTTAACCGCTTACACTATAAAACACTTTGCGGACGAGGAAAAACTACAGGTGCAATACGACTATCCCGATTACCTGAACCATAAACTCTATCACGACGAATTCAAAGTTACGGTACGCGGCCTGACCGAGGAACTTTTGCGGGAAGGCCCTACCGGCGAGGTTGTAAACAAGATTTCCTCTATCATCGGCAATTGGCTGGTCAATCATATCAAAGGCGACGATTTTAAAATGGCCGCCTATGTAAAAACGCAGGAATAAATCACGGGAAAGGCGCGCTTGGCCAAAAGGCGCCGAATACGCGGCAGGCAGGCTTTGCGCCGCCGGAAAGCATGCCGCGCCGTCCACTCTGCATTTGGGAGGTAGGATATGCCGGAGAAGAAACCGCCTAAAACCATAGCCACGATCAACTTCAAAGGCGGGGTCGGCAAAACGACCATGACCTGGTGTCTGGGCGATTATATTTCAACATACCAAAATGACAATACATTGATTTTTGATTTGGACGCTCAAATGTCATTGACCCAGGCAATTACGCTAAACGACGACGGCTCGGTCTACGAACAATTCAGCGACTGGTCGGAAAAATCTTACCAAACAAAAAAGACGGTATTTTACGCTATTTTCGAGTATATCAGCGATAAAAAATTCAATTTTGACGTTGATTATAATTTCATATATAAAATAACGGAGAAATACCATTTTGTCCCGTCGGTAGAGGAATTATACTGGTTGGAGCTGGAATTGGGCGCGTTCGACCGCAAGCTGATGAAAGGCTTCATGCGGGATTTGCTGGGAAAGGTCAGTTGTTCGGAAAATGTGCTGGGCTACAATTATATATTGTTTGACTGCCCGCCTTCCTTTACGCTGCTGTCTTATTCAATTTTGTCCTGCTGCGATCTCATCCTCATCCCGGTAAACCCGGATTTTTACGCCGTAAAAGGCGTCCCTTTGATCCTGAACGCGTTGAAATTGAAAATCCAGCCTTTCCCTGCCCCTAAAATCGCCGTTTTTATGAACAAAGCCAAACCGCACGCCGGCGGGATGACCAAAGAATCAAAATTTTACTGGGATACGGTAAAAAGAATATGCCATGACACCTCAAAGGAAACAGGCATAGATATAAAGTGTTTTGACACTCCGATTTACGACCGGGCCGACATCAAACGCTCCGTCATTGGCAAAAATGGAATTCCGCAAGCCTTTGTGCCGGATTTCAGAATTTTGTGGGACAATATTGTGAGGTTTATAAATGAACAACGATGACAGACAAATGCGGGAGCTGCTTTCTCTTGCGGAAGGATTTTCCGCTGTAAAAAATGAATTAAAAGAAATAAACCGTAAGCTGAACAGGATGGAAAAGAGGCTTAACAGCGCTTTTCCCAAATACAAAGAATTAACGGGTACCCTGCCTGAAGCGGCCGCTGTTGAGGCAAACAGGGAAAATTTACTGAAGATCTTCGAGGAATTGTTAAAAGTCGTAAAAGAAGAAGATGACGCCGCCTTTCAGCGGAAAATCAAAGAATACCCGAAAGAGGCGCTCATCGCTTTGGCCTTGGAAATAGGGACGGCCGGCGGCAAGAAAATGGGAATCAGAAAAGCGGTTGACAGCATTAAAAGCAGGCTGCGGGAAACCATTATATTATCGCAAAACAGCAAACGCCGCAGCCGTCCGTAGCTTGCGGAAGGTTGCTTTTATGCCGGCGGCGGACGCGAAAAAACGTCGATGAACAACCGGGCAATCACGGCAAATGACAGGAATCGGGAAAAAATAGCGCTTTTTTCCTGACCGCTCAGGATAACTGCTTATTGAAGGGTGTAACGGATGAATATTACAATCGGCCAAATACTCAAGTTCATCTTTCCCGAAATACAGATTTATGAATCCGCCAGGACCTACGGTTTTATCGCCAAACGCGGGCAATCAGCCATTACAGGCCAAGCGGCGGCCCAAACCGGAAGCATGGCGGTTAAGTCCGCCGCGCAGCACACTGCAATGTCGGGGCCGAAACTCCAAAACGGGCCGGCAGCGGATACGGCAGTATATAGCGGAAAATCCGATGTCAAGGCCTCCGCCGCGCAGGTGGAACGCAAAATTGCGGCTATGCGAAGAAGCATAGCCGATAACTTTGTGGGGCAGCAAGAGGCCGTCGACAGTTTGCTTGTGGCTTTTAAGCGTCCGTTCGTTACCGGTTTCCCAAAAGATGCTCCCCAAAACACCTTCTTTATTATCGGCGCAGACAGCAGCGGACGGCATACCCTCTTGCAGTTTGCGGTCAGTGCGGCAAAGCGCGAGGGCTTGCTTAACTATGAACATATTTCGAGGATAGATTTATCTTTTTACCCATCGTCAGCGGAAAAAAACCTATTTTTATCGGATGTTTACAAAGCACTCTACGAACATTCCGATATTGTTCTGTTCGAGAATTTTGAAAACAGTCACGCCGATATTCTTTCTGTGGTTTCAACGCTTGTTATCCGGGGGAAATATAGATTTAACGAACGCTACGCCATGCAAAGCGGTAACCTTATGCCAATAACGGGTACTCTTACGCAAACCGCGGTCAGCGAAATGGCTGCAAACGGAAAATACTTTGTGTTTATGACGAAAGCCGGCGAAAACAAAATTGCGGACGTTTTCGGCCCCAAATTTATGGATAAAGTCGCCGATTTTATTTTTCTCGGCGACTACAGCAACATTCAAATCGCAGCAATAACCAAAACGTTTCTTGCGGCTTTTACCGCCCGGGTCCGGACAAACCTCGGAATGGCGCTTGCCTGTTCGGAGAGGTTTTCCGGCTACGCTGCCGCGAAGTACAAAAAAGCGGTGGGCTTACGCCCGGTCGAACAATTTATTGCCGGCGACCTATACAAAGCGCTGTCTGAATTTAAGCTGAGAACGGGTGGTTTAGGGGCGAATGTGCAGGCAGTTTTGGATGTTGACCCCGAAACGAATGAATTTACCCTGTTGTTTGATAAATGCGGGGAAAAATCGGTGGTTTCCATCACTAAATTTTTCCCCAAACGCTATACCGGCCATGCGGACGAAATAAAAACGGAACTTGGCGGTATCATTGGCCTTGCCAAAGTCAAAGAGTTTGTTTTCAACCTGGAAAACAATCTTCAAGTCCAAAAGCTGCGGGAAGACGCCGGACATAAAGTTACGGCGTTAGCGCGCCATATGATATTTACCGGCAATCCCGGCACGGGCAAAACCACTGTTGCCCGCATAGTCGCAAAGTATTTCAAAGCCATAGGTCTGCTGTCAACAGGACAGCTCCGTGAAGTTACCCGCGCCGACCTTGTCGGGCAGTATGTCGGGCATACGGCAAAACAAACGAATGATGTTATTCAAAGCGCTTTGGGCGGAGTGTTATTTATTGACGAGGCATATTCACTCTGCCGCGACAAACATGATACTTTCGGGCTGGAAGCCGTTGACTCCCTGGTAAAGGCGGTTGAAGACTATCGTGACGACCTCATCGTCATACTTGCGGGTTATCAGGACGAAATGCGGGAGTTTCTCAAGAACAATCCGGGCTTGAGTTCGCGTTTCCCGCATG
>JAISPA010000138.1 GCA_031275255.1 Acidaminococcales bacterium
GCTTATGAAAATCAAAGAGGCAATTGTAGCATAATCCCCTTGCCTAAGCCGTGACGATACAATGATTGGTGTATGCCAAACCCTATGGGAAATTTGTTGCATTTGATATTGCAATTGACCTTTTCATTTAATAACTACACACCAAAATAATTGTTCTTGAAGATATGGACTTTATATGATAAAATCTATAAAGTGTAAAATCGGGCGGTCCTCTGAAGCGCGCTGTCTCACGAACGTCCGGAAATTCAGGAGGATTGTTATGAATATTATTGAAATTTTGGAAAAAGAACAATTGAAGAGCAGTGTTCCGAGTTTTCAGCCGGGCGATACCGTACGCGTGCATGTAAAGGTCGTCGAGGGAAACCGTGAACGCATACAGGCTTTTGAAGGGGTTGTAATAGCCCGTTCCGGCGGCGCGGTGAGAGAGACTTTCGCGGTGAGGCGCGTTTCCTACGGAGTTGGGGTGGAACGGATATTTCCGCTTCATTCGCCTAAAATCGACAAAATAGAGGTTGTCCGCCGCGGTGTGGTACGCCGGGCAAAACTTTATTATTTGCGCAAACTTACCGGCAAGGCGGCGCGTATAAAGGAAAGAAGATAAAATTGACATTGACACAGGCCGGCGAAGATAAGTTTTGCCGTTTTTGAAACGGCCGGTTGTATACGGCAAAAGCAATAAAGTATTGTACCTGTTATAACAGGCGCAACAGGTTATTGAAAAAGGGTGAGATGCGAGGCGTGATAAGGATTTGACAAAAACGCGCTAAGCGCGCGGATGTGAAATCCTGCAAGCGACAGAGCAGATTACCCTTTTGTTAATGTTTACCTATAACGAAAAGTCTTTCCGCTGCGCAGACGCCCGCTGGAGACGGCAGGATAAAAGGCGGCGGGAATAGGCGTAATTGCTCATCTGTTTGGGAGTGACAGCATGTTTAAAAAAATAAACTGGCAAAATGAAATCAAAGATTGGCTGATTTCGATTGTAATAGCAATCGTGCTGGCGTTTCTGATCAGAACTTTTATCATTGAACCGTATATGGTCGAGGGGCCGTCTATGATGCCGACCTTGGAAAATCATGAGCGGTTGCTGGTAAATAAATTCATTTATACCTTTGATGAACCCCAAAAAGGTGAAATAATTGTTTTCCGCTATCCGCGCGATCTTAGCCGTGACTTTATCAAACGGGTAATAGCCACCGGCGGCGATACCATTGAGATCAGGCGCGGGACGGTGTATGTAAACGGGGATTTGAAAGAGGAAAACTACGTACTGGAAAGAGCCAAAGGTTCTTATAATAAAGTTATAGTGCCGGAAGGTCATGTATTTGTGATGGGCGATAACCGTAACAATTCCGAAGACAGCAGATATCCTGATGTAGGTTTTGTCTCCATGAAATTGGTGAAAGGCAAGGCTTTTGTGGTATTCTGGCCGGCGGCGGTTTGGCGGTTGCTGCCTTAGAAAGGAAAAAACGCGGGTATGGCGCATGTGTAAGCGGAGGTGCTTTTTTGCGGGAATTATCCGTCCAATGGTTTCCCGGTCACATGACCAAGGCGAAAAGAATGATCGCCGAAGAACTGAAACTCATCGACATTGTGATAGAAATGCTTGACGCCCGTATTCCGGCCGCCAGTTCCAATCCGTTGCTTGCGGAGTTAATCGGCGGCAAAACCCGGGTCATAGTTTTAAATAAAAGTGATCTCAGCGATCCGGCGATAACTGGAGAGTGGCTGCGCTATTACACAGAAAATGGTCTGCCTGCCGTATTGCTTGATTCGGTGCGCGGCCAGGGCGTAAAGAAACTCACGGAGGTTTTAAAACAGGCCGCCGCGCCGATAAGTAGTAAATGGCTGGCGCGCGGCGTTAAAAATAAAAGCATCAGGGTGATGATCGCCGGTATTCCCAATGTCGGCAAATCGTCTCTGATCAATCGTTTTTTAAAAAGCGCGAAAGCACAGACTGCTGACCGGCCCGGCGTAACTAAGGGAAAACAATGGCTGAAGGTGGCCGGCGGCAATCTTGAAATACTTGATACTCCCGGTATACTCTGGCCGAAGTTTGACAACTCCCGTGTCGCTTTCGCGCTTGCCGCGACCGGGGCGATAAAGGACGCCGCGTTTGATGTTGAGCAGGCGGCGCTTCTGCTATTGGAGTTTTTACGGGACAAATATCCTGATGGATTTGCCTGCCGCTATAAATTGCCGCTCCCTGTTTTGTCCGCCGCCGAGGATATCCTGGCAGCGGTTGCCAGGCAAAAAGGCTGTTTGCGCTCCGGCGGCACGGTTGATCTGGAGGCCGCCGCCAAACATGTTTTAACCGATTTCCGGGCGGGGCTTTTGGGCAGAGTATCGCTGGAGGCGGTTTGAGTATTGCCGCGGACCGGCAGGGAATGTGGAAAGTGTATATATGGCCGGTTGCGGGAGGTAAACATGCTGCTTGCACAAATAAAGGAAATTTTAGCCCGTAATCCTTCCGCCTTTGTGCTGGAAGAATTTTCCCGTGACGGGCGGGTCGGGACGCGCAAGCTTTTAGCTGCGCACAAACGGCGTGAAAGTTTGAAAGCGGCTGAACAGGCGCGCGTTTTTGCGTTATATAAATATGAGAACGAATTGACTGCGCAAGGATATAATTGCATTGCCGGCGTTGACGAAGCCGGAAGGGGGCCGCTTGCCGGCCCTCTTGTCGTTGCCGCAGTCATTTTGCGGATCGGCTGTTTTTTCCCCGGACTCAACGATTCCAAGCAAGTATCGGCCAAAAAGCGGGAAGAGTTGTATAAGCTGATTAAAGAACAGGCGTTGACTTTCAGCATTGAGATAATACCGGCCAGGATTGTGGACGAGTTGAATATATATCAGGCGGCATTGAACGGTATGCGTAAAGCACTGCTGTCGCTGCCGGTTTTGCCTGACGCCGCTTTGATTGACGCCATGCCCTTAACAGATTTGCCTTTTCC
>JAISPA010000159.1 GCA_031275255.1 Acidaminococcales bacterium
GGCTGAGATTGCCGCTTTCGTCAATGCGCGCCTTTATTCCGCCGACTTCTTTGTGGCCCATTTCCGGCGCGAGGCCGTACGCCTCCAGCATGCCGACCGCCTGTTCCAGCGCGGTACGCACATTGCCGCGCGTGCGCTGCCAATATTGCTCCTGCATGACCTGGGAAGCCGACAATTCTTCTACTATGGCCTCTTCCGCCGGCGTCTTTACCCAAAATTCCAGTTCGGTCGCCGCGGTAAAAATGATTTTTTCGACTTCGCCGCCTTTTATATTAAGCCCGGCGATTTTAGCGTTTTTCTTAAAGAGGGCGAGCAATTGATTTTCCACATATTTCAAAGCGTTGATCAAAATAAAACGCGAATCCACCATGCGGTTCTCGTGAATCAAAAATACCGGTATGCGCAGCGTACCCACATAAAATCCCGTGTCTTCGTCAATGTGGCTGTAATTATAATCGACAAACCAATTGACATCCAGATCGACCTTCATATCCAACCGGGCGTTGTTAAGGCTGGCAATGCCCGGCAGCACCACCGAAGAACCGTCCGTCTGCACGGCGGTGCCTTCGATCATTTGGTCTATTTCCTTGACAAACAAGGAGATTGGCACCTTTTCATCCGTATCATTGCCGGCAAAGTCGATGCCGACAAAGGATACAAACTTGATTTCCGGGTGTTTGGCCAAAAGCTCAATAATGACTTTTTTCTCGTGCAGCGCCGGCGGGATGACGTACAGCGGCGCACCGCTATTTACAATACGTGATTCTTTTGTCACTTAAATCCACTCTCCTTATTTTGTTGTAATCTTGTATTTTAAAGCGCAGGCCTGCGGTTGTCCGGCTGTTACGCCTTAAAAACTCATTAATTTTTCATTTTTCTAATTAATTATACATAGGCGGATTTGTTTTGTCCAGCAAAAAATAACTTGCAGGGAACCTTGGTTTCTTCTGAAGCCGTTAAGCGCCGCTGTTTAGCATTGGACGCGCCATAATTATAAACGCGGTTTTTCGGTAAAACAAACGCAAAAACAATTTTTGGCTTGCCGCGCTTTTTTTTGGCCAAGAATTATTGTATAATAATTGAACAAGACTTAGTTCAGATAGATATTCGGCGCCCGTCGAATACTGGTCAGCGAGAGGGTTCGTTCAGCAATAAACATAACTGAAAAAACATAATAAAATAAGCTGAAAAAGGTTGTGATTTATTTGCCTCACCGGGAACTGCTTGACTTGGAAAAAATTAATTCCGCCCGGAGCCTGCTAAAAAACCAGGCCTATGAGATAATCAAAGAAGCAATCATCAACAATCGCATTAAGCCGGATAAAATCTATTCACAGGAATTTATCAGCCGAAAACTTGGCATCAGCAGAACACCCGTGCGCGAAGCCTTGCTGCAGCTGCAAAACGAAGGCGTAGTCATCATTTACCGTGGACGCGGCATACAGCTGGCGACTACCACCGTCGACGACCTGCGCGATATTTTTGAAATGAGCGACGCCATGGAATGCAAAGCCTGCCAATTGGCGGCGGAGCGAATTACCGTCGCCACGCTGACGGAGCTTGAGGAAATACACGACCTGCAATTGCTTGCCGCTAACCGGGAAGATACGCACGAATTTATGGAATGTGATCATAAGTTTCACATATTGCTGGCGCGCTCAACCGGCAACGACCGTTTGGCCGAAAGCGTAAAAGCCATTCATGAACAGCTTTTGCGCAGCGGCGTACTCTTTATTTATAATCCGCAGTATCTTAAGATCATCAACAATGAACATCGCACGGTGCTTGATGCTTTGGGCAAACGCTCACAGGAGGAAAGCGTACTGGCAATGCGGATTCATATCAACGGACTGTTCTCACGCGCCGTGTATCACATGCAGCAAATGCGGAAAGACTGACGCGCCGGTGGACGGAGCGTAGCTCCGTCCACTGACTTTTCCGGCGGGGTGGGCTTATTCTTCGCCAGGGTCAAGTATGGCCTTTTCGCCTTCTTCTCCTGTTCTTATCCGCACGGCGTTGGAAAGGGTATAAACAAATATCTTGCCGTCGCCGAATTTGCCTGTATTGAGAATGTTACGCGCGACTTTTATCAATTTTTCCACCGGCACGGCGCAGATGACCGTTTCAATCTTGACCTTGGGCACCATATTTACCTCGAAAGTGTTGCCGCGGTAAACTTCCGTATAACCTTTTTGCGTGCCGCAGCCGTACACCTGACTGATGGTCATGCCGTTTATGCCGATTTCATAAAAGGCTTTTTTCAGTTCGTCAAGTTTTTCCGGGCGGGTCATTATTTCCACCTTATAAATCGGACGCATTTTTAACACCTCCCATATTGGCCGGTTCCGGTACGATAAATTCCGGCACTCCTCCCATCTTGCCGAGCGCGCCCAGCACGATATCAGGATAAGCCATGCTGCCGTGTTCGCTCTGATCAAGCCCGTCGATTTCGTCTTCTTTGCTGACCCTTAGCCCGACAGCGGCGTCAATCGCTTTAAATACCAGGTAAGCTGTGGCGAGCGTCCAGACGGCGACTGCGGCGACGCCTATGACTTGCGCCTTTAAAAGATCAAAGCCGCCGCCGTAGAACAGTCCGGTCACGGCGTTTTCCGTTCCAGGCGCATAATTGGCCAAGAAGCCGGTCAAAAGCGTGCCGGCCGCCCCGCAGAAACCATGCACGGGGATAGCGCCGACCGGGTCGTCCACATGAAACACTTTGTCCATGAACTCGACGCCGTAAGTTACGACAAAGCCGCAAATAAACCCGATAAGGATAGAACCGGGAATGGTTACGACCTGACAGCCGGCGGTAATTCCGACCAGTCCGGCCAATACCCCGTTGAGGGTCATGGAAACATCCGGCTTGCCGTATTTTTTCCAGGTGAGAAAGAGAACGGTTATCGCCCCGGCGGCGGCGGCCAGATTAGTTGTCATGGCGATGTGGCCTATTTCGTCATTGGCCGCGAGCGTGCTTCCGGGATTGAAGCCAAACCAACCCAGCCAGAGAATAAAAACGCCGAGAGTTGTAAAGGTAAGGTTGTGGCCGGGAATGACGTTTACCTGTCCGTTTTTCTTATACTTGCCCAGCCGCGGCCCGACCAGCCAGGCGCCGACAAGGGCGGCCCAGCCGCCGACCGAGTGCACTATAGTGGAGCCGGCAAAATCGACAAACCCGAGTTCCGACAGCCAGCCGCCTCCCCAGCCCCAATGCCCTGATACCGGATAAATAAGCAGGCTGATCGCGACACTATAAAGGATATAAGCGGCAAACTTTGTGCGTTCCGCCATCGCCCCGCTTACTATCGTAGCGGCGGTGGCGCAAAATACCATCTGAAAGAAAATATAAGTGGCGGGCGTCAAATCCTCAAAAACGCCAAGTTCCAGACTGTCCGGGCCAAAAAACCCGCCTGCGCCGAAAAGTCCATGATAAGAGGCGCCAAACATAATGCCAAAACCAATTAAATAATACAAAATTGACCCGATCGAAAAATCCATAAGATTTTTCATAAGGATATTGCAAGTGTTTTTAGAGCGGCAAAGCCCTGACTCGACCATAGCGAAGCCGGCTTGCATCCAAAAGACCAGCATACCTGCAATAAGCGTCCACATGATGTTTAAATTTCTTGCAACACTCGCAATCTCCTGCTCCATGATATATCCTCCTTATCATTTGTATAAAAATAATACGAGCACATCCGGACCGGTTCTTTCTTGTGCGCTCCGCAATATTTTTACAGAGCCTTTTTCGGCTACATAAAAATTTTAAACTGAAAGATAAATTTTGTCAATGGTTTTTAAATCGTTTTTTCTGCATTTTATTCCATAATTTTATTTTGCGGACGCCCGCAAGGATGTTTTTTCGCAAAACATACGGGCCGGATGCTTTTTCGGCCGGATAAAGTCCGGCCGAGGGAAACGGGCGGCTGCCGGAGCGGGTACGCCGCGGCCGGTATTGCCGCGAAAATATTCGCGGCAATATTTTTGCCGATATGGTATAATAGCAATAGCAAAATCAGTATGCCGCCGCGTCGGCGTCCCGGTTGTTTTTGCAAAGAAGCGGAGCGGCTTTGTTTTTACGTCTGCCGCGAAATTCCGCGCCGCGCCCGTTTTTATTATTGAACACGCCATAGCAAAGGAGTTGCTTTATCATGCTTAGAAAAACCCTGCTGACGCTGCTGTTGTTTATCGTATTTTGCAACGGGCGCGTCTTGGCCGAAGAAACACTGGACAGGCGCGGCGTGGAGGAATGGCTGGCTACCTCCGAACGGCAAATCTACCTGAAAAAATACGCCGATGCTATCAGTTGCGCCACCAACGCTATCGTACTCAACCCTCAAGCCGACAGGGGGTTCTTTCTGCGCGGCGTTGGCTACGCTTATTTAGGCGTACATCATCAGGCCGTCCGCGAATTCACCGAAGCGATACAGCTAAGCCCCGGCAACGGCCAATACTACGCCTGGCGGGCGGCATCCTTAATTGAGAGGCGCATCTATGATGAAGCGATAGCGGATTTCGACAAAGCAATAAGTATAAGTCCGGATTACCCCGCTATTTATCAAAAGCGCGGCTACGCTTACACTCTGATGGAAAAACACGCGGAAGCCATAAAGGATTTTAGCCGGGCGCTCAGTTTTAACGTCAGAGATTACTGGTCTTATTATCAGAGAGCGGGATCGCATTACGCGCTTGGACTTAAACAGGAAGCGCTGGTTGAT
>JAISPA010000251.1 GCA_031275255.1 Acidaminococcales bacterium
GCGTTTTTGAAGAAATGCTGGTAAGAGACGGCGTTCCATACATAATCGTAGGAGGGCTTAAGTTCTACGAGCGTATGGATATAAAAAACATGATCGCCTACTTGCGGGTGATCTTTAACCCCAGCGACGAAATAAGCCTTTTGCGGATTATAAATGTGCCGGGGCGCGGGATCGGCGCGGCCACCGTCGCCAAATTGCGCGCCGCCTCCAACGCGCAGGGCGTCAATTTGTACGATGCCCTGCTTGCGCCGGAGGCGGCGGGGCTCACCGCCCGCCTGGCCGGCAAGGTCCGTGAACTGCGCGGCCTTTTGGATGGATTTCGCGCCGGAATGAACGCTTGGCCGCTGGCCGATCTTTTGGAGCGGATCATGGACGATACCGGCTACGTTGCGGAACTGAAAGCCGAAAACAGCGTACAGGCGCAAGGGCGGCTGGACAATCTGCGGGAGCTGCTGACCGTGGCCCGGGATTTCGCCAAAGAAGAAGACGCTTCCCTCGATACTTTTTTGCAGCATATCGCGCTGGTATCGGACGTTGACGAGGCCAAAAGCAACGAGGACGCGGTTACGCTGATGACGCTGCATTCGGCCAAAGGGCTGGAATATCCGGTGGTGTTTATGCCCGGCCTGGAAGAAGGCATCTTCCCCCACGAACGCTCTTTGCGCAACGAAAACGCGATCGAGGAGGAGCGGCGGCTTTGCTATGTCGGCATCACCAGAGCGCGGCGGCTCCTTTTTGTCTCCGGCACGGACTCGCGCTCAATCTACGGCCGAACCGTGAGTTATCAGCCCTCGCGGTTTTTGCTGGAAATCCCCGAACCGCTCCTGGACGTTTGCGAAAGGGAAAATACTTTTTTGCCTCTGCCGCCGCTGTCAAGGGCCGGCCATTTCCACAGTTTGCCGCCCTCGCCCGCGCCGCCGGCTTCGGCGGCAAGCGCCGCCGTATTTGCCGCGGGAGATAAGGTAAGCCACCCGCGTTTCGGCCTGGGCACAGTCATATCCTCCATTGAGCGCGACGGGTTCCAGGAGGTGGCGGCCGCTTTCCCCGGGCAGGGGATAAAAAGGCTTAATACGAAATACGCATCGCTGACCAAACTGCATTCCGGCGGCGGGAGGCCGAGATGAAAGAAATAGACGCTCTGCGGGCGCAAATCCGCCGGCAGGAATACAATTACTATGTGCTGGACCGCCCGGAAATGTCTGACGCCGAATACGACGCGCTCCTGGAGCGGCTGAAGAAATTGGAGGCGGAACATCCCGAGCTTAAAACGCCCGACTCTCCGACGCAAAGGGTAGGCGGCGCGGCCGCGCCCGGCTTTGGCGCGGCGCAGCATATTACGCCGCTGTTAAGCCTCGCCAACGCTTTCTCCCTTGAGGAACTCACGGCTTTTGACGCGCGGGTGCGCGGCGTTTTAGGCGGCGAGCCGGTTGAATACGTGGTCGAGCCCAAAATCGACGGCCTGGCGTGCAGCCTGATTTATGAAAACGGCGTCCTGACGCGCGCGGCGACGCGCGGCGACGGCTTGACCGGCGAGAATGTAACGGCCAACATCCGCACCGTGCGTTCAATTCCGCTGCGGCTGCTGGAGGAAAAAGAAACCGCGCCGGCGCTCCTTGACGTGCGCGGCGAGGTTTACATGCCGCGCGGCGCTTTCACCCGGCTTAACCAGGAAAAGGAAGACGCCGGGGAAAACGGGTTCGCCAACCCGCGCAACGCGGCGGCCGGTTCTTTGCGGCAGCTCGACCCGGCGGTAACGGCCAGGCGGGAGTTGGGTTTTTTTGCCTACGCGGCCGGAACCGGCGCGCGGGCGTATCATTCGGAAACGCTCGGCATGTTGGCGCGCATGGGTTTTCAAGTGAGCGCAGGCTATAAAGTGGTGAGCAATATAGAGGAGGCCGCGCCGCTGATCGAGGATTACGCCGCCCGGCGGCAAAAACTGTCTTTCGATATAGACGGCGTGGTAATTAAAGTCAACGATGCGGCGCAGCAGGAGCGTTTGGGCGCGACCGGCAAAGACCCGCGCTGGGCGATCGCTTATAAATTCCCGGCCGAAGAGGCGCAAACCCGGCTGAAAAAAATAATCTTGCGCGTCGGCCGTACCGGCGTCGTAACCCCGGCTGCCGAACTCGATCCGGTCAAGCTGGCCGGAAGCACGATCAGCCGCGCCACTTTGCATAATTTTGACTATGTAGCGCAAAAAGATATACGCGAAGGCGATATGGTGATCATACACAAGGCCGGCGACATCATCCCCGAGGTGGTGCGGGTGCGGCAGGAGGAGCGTCCGCCGGGGGCGCTTCCCTATTCCCCGCCTGACGCCTGTCCCGAATGCGCGGCGCGCATAGAGCGGCGGGAAGGCGAAGTGGCGTTTTATTGTTCCAACCCGCACTGCCCGGCGCTCGGGCGGGAAAAAATCATCCATTTTGTTTCGCGTCCGGCCATGGACATAGAAGGGGCGGGCCCGCGGCTGATCGGCGCCTTGACGGACGCGGGCCTGCTCCGGGACGCGGCGGATCTCTACGTGCTCAAACGGGAAGACATAAGCCGCCTGGAGCGGCAGGGCGACAAGTCGGCGGAAAACCTTACCGCGGCAATCGCCGCCAGCAAAGAACGCGGCCTCGCGCGGCTGCTTTTTGCTTTAGGGATACGCCATGTGGGAGAAAAAGCGGCCAAAACTCTGGCCCGCCACTTTTCCACGCTTGACCGGATTTTTGCCGCCGGGGAAGAAGACATTACCGCCCTGCCGGATATCGGCGGCAAAGTTGCCGAAAGCATTATTTCTTGGCGCAGCGTCCCCGCTAACGCCGAACTGATCGAACGCCTGCGGGCGGCCGGCCTCACCTTTGCGGACAGCCCGCCCGTTCCGGCGGACGGGCTGCTAAAAGGCGCGGTTTTCGTCTTTACCGGCGCGCTGGAACGTTTTACCCGCGACGAGGCCGCCGCTATGGTCGAGGCCGCCGGCGGTCAAACGGCGTCTTCCGTGAGTAAAAAGACCGGTTATGTGGTGGCAGGCAAAGATGCCGGCGGAAAATTGGAAAAGGCGCGCTCCCTCGACGTCAGGATTTTGAGCGAAGAAGAATTTCTGGCCCTGCTGGGCAAAGGTTGAATGAGGCTTCATACGGCGGAAACGGCCGCTGCCGGTAATTATGCTTTAGCATGTTTCAGGCAAAGCCTGAAACAAAAACCCGCCCGCTATGCGGGTGAGATTAAACTCTTAAGAAAAACATCACCCTCTGGTAAAATGGTGAGTGTTCAAGCCGCCAAAAAACCAATGAGAGGGTGATGTCCATGGCAAACAGTTTAG
>JAISPA010000271.1 GCA_031275255.1 Acidaminococcales bacterium
TGGGAAATTATATTGGACAAGGCGTGTATCCTTTCCATACGCCGGGACACAAAGGCGGCCGGGGCGTTTTGCCCAAGCTGCGGGCGGTTATGGCGCGGGCATTGGCGGCGGACGTTTCCTTGATGAACGAACTTGACGACATTCACCGGCCGCAAGGCGCTCTGCTCAAGGCGCAGCGGGCGGCGGCGGCTCTTTACGGGGCTGACCGCACTTTTTTCTCGGTAAACGGAACTACCGGCGCATTACAGGCGATGATCCTGGGCGGCGTGGCGCCGGGCGAAAAGATCATACTGCCGCGCGACGCTCACCGCGCAGCTATAGGCGCGCTGATCCTGTCAGGGGCGCGTCCCGTGTATATAGCGCCGGAATTTGACGCGGAGTTTGGCGTAGCCCTGCCGCCGCCGCCCGCCGTGCTCGCCGCCGTACTCAAAGGCGCGGGAGCGGTCAAGGCGCTTCTGCTGACCAGCCCCAATTATTACGGGATAGCCACCGATACGCGGCAGGCGGCGCAAATAGCGCATGAAAACGGCGCGCTCCTCTTGGTAGACGAAGCGCACGGCGCGCACCTCGGTTTTCACGACAGGCTGCCAGCCTCCGCCTTGGCCTCCGGCGCCGACGCCTCTGCGCAAAGTACCCATAAACTTTTGGGCGCCCTGACACAGGCCTCGCTTCTGCATGTAAAACAGGGCAGACTGGATGTTGAGCCGGTTGCCGAAGCCATGAGCATTCTTACGACCACCAGCCCCAACCAGCTGCTGCTGGCTTCTTTGGACGCGGCCTGCCGCCAATTGGCGGGTTCGGGCCGCACAATGATGGAAAAGGCTGTAAAGCTGGCCGATTATATGCGCGCGAAGCTGGACGGCATAGACGGGCTGAGACTGCTGTCCCCGCCGCGGGAGGACGCATCTTTTTTTGACGTTACCAAAATTACGGTAAATGTCGCGCAGCTTGGCCTGACCGGTTTCGCGGCGGCGGGTTTTTTGCGTAAAAGAAAGATTGCCGTGGAATTGGCCGACAACGCCAATATACTTTTTCTGATAACTTACGCCGACAAACGCCTGGCGGCGGATACCGCCGTTAAGGCGCTCCGGGAACTGGCGCGGCGCAAAAAAACTCCGCGCGGCGTCTGCGGCATGCCGCCGCCGTTGCCGCCAAAGCCTGTACTGACGCCGCGCGAGGCTTTTTACAGCCGCCGGGCGTACGTGCCGCTGGCCGAAGCGGCCGGCCGCGTCGCGGCGCAGGATATAACCTTTTATCCGCCCGGGATACCGCTGGTGCTGCCGGGAGAGTTGATTACCAAAGAACTTGCCGAGTACGCGCGGACGCAAAACGCCGCGCGGCGGGGAGATCCCGCCGCGCGTGTCGGCGTGGTGTGTTGAATGGCAAAAGAGAGACCGGCAGGCCGGGGGTTTTTTATTACCTTTGAAGGCGGCGACGGGGCGGGCAAGACCACGCAAATCAAACTTTTGTCTGAATATTTCAGGAGCGCCGGGCAGACCGCCATTGTTACCAGAGAACCGGGCGGCACTCCGGTGGGGGAGTCGATCCGCGCCTTGCTGCTTGACCCTTCTTCGGCGATGTTGCCCCGGACGGAGGCGCTGCTTTATCTGGCGGCGCGGGCCGAGCACGTTGAACGGGTTATCAAGCCGGCTCTGGCTGTTGGTTCTCATGTGCTCTGCGACCGTTTCAGCGATTCCACCCATGTTTACCAGGGCATAGCGCGCGGACTTGACGCGGGCGCGCTTTTGCGGCTCGACGCGTGGGCTGCGGACGGATTGACGCCTGATATTACCTTTTTGCTGGACGCGCCGCCGGAATGTTTGTCAGGCCGTCGGCGAAAGCGTGGCGGGCCGGACCGGATGGAAGAAGAAGGATTGACGTTTCAGCGGGCGGTGCGGGCGGGATTTTTGTCTTTGGCCGCCCAAAATACGAATAGGATATTGGTAATTGATGCGCGGCAGAGTATTGACAAGATACAGACGGCCGTCCGGTTTCATATAAAAGACAAATTTCCGGAGAGCAAATAACAGTCAAGGAGGCGTTGGGCGTGAAAGTACATTCGCGCAGCGATTTTTCCGCCGCGGCCGTGCCGGGAGAGCGGGAGACCGCCGGGCAGTCCGAGCGGCCGGCCAGAACTTTCGGCGCTGAATTGTCCAAAAACATGGATGACAACTACCGGGAGCGGCTGGCGGAACTTCTGGACAAGATCAATGATCAGGGCGCCAAACTAAGCCAGAATCCGACCTATTCCGAATTGCGCTCTTACCGCAATATGGTGCGTAATTTTATCGGGGAAGCGGTAAACCGGTCGTATCTTTTGGAATCACGCCTGGGCTGGGACAACCGTGGGCGGCAGAAGATGTACAGTGTCATAAAGAAAGTTGACGACGAACTGGCGATGCTGACCGAAGACGTGCGCGTCGGACAGGAGCGCCAGTTGTCGATCATGGAGCGGCTGGGCGCGATCCGGGGCATGCTGGTCGATCTTTATATATAGGTGTGAGCGATGTGTTATGGGAAGATATTATAGGACATAACGAAGAAAAATTTTTTTTGCAGAAGCTGTCCAAAGCAAAGCGCAAGCCGCACGCGTTTTTGCTCGTCGGGCCGGCGGGCGTAGGCAAAATCCTTCTGGCGCAGGCTTTCGCGGCGACGCTTATGTGCGGCGGCCGGGAAGCGCCGTGCGGCGTCTGCCCCTCCTGCCGGCATCTGGAAAAAGGCAGCCATCCGGATTATTTTGTTTTGCGGCCTGAATTGAAAGACCCCCAAAAAGACCCGCTGGAGTTCCGGGACGGCATATATATAAACCAGGTGCGCGGGTTGCTCCGGGAAGCCGCTTTCGCGCCTAAAATGGGCAAAAAAAGGGTGGCGGTGATTGACGGGGCGCATCTTATGACGCCGGAGGCCGCCAACAGCCTGCTCAAGTTTCTGGAAGAACCGCCGCCGGAATGGGTGTTTGTGTTGCTGTCCACCTCGGCGGAGGCGCTGCTGCCGACCATTGTGTCGCGGACGGCCAGGATCAATGCACGGCCTTTGACGACGGAGGAAATTCTGCTTTATTTAAAAGAAAAGTCCGTAAAGCTGCCTAACCCTAACGTCGCGGCGGGAGTGGCGGCCGGTTCTCCCGGCCTGGCCCTGCGTTACGGCGGCGAAGAAGCGGATAAAAACAGGGAGCGGGCGCTGGATTTTATCGGCGCCGCCTTGGCTGACGATTATTTGCGGATAGCGCCGCTGGTGGAAAAGATAAAAAAGGAAGAGGCGGTTTTGCTCTGCGAATTTGTCGCTTTGTTTTTGCGCGACGCCTGGCGGGTGAATTTCACCGGCGGGGCCGGCGTCTGGAACACGGACAAACGGGAAGAAATCGGGCGACTGTTTTCCGGGTTTGATCTAAGCGTTTTTAAGGCGTTTTTGCGCTATACGGAAGAAACTTTGGCGGCTTTGAAAAAATCGGCAAATCCCCAATTATTGATGGAAGGCTTGTACATTTATATTGCAGATAAGCGGCAAGGAGGATTTTGTGGTTACGGTAGTAGGAGTGCGCTTTAAAAAGAACTGTAAAATATATTATTTTGACCCGGCGGAGACCGGGACAGCCAAAGGCGATTTCGTCATAGTGGAAACGGTGCGCGGGATTGAATACGGCGAGGCCGTAGTCGGCCCGCGGGCGGTAGAGGAGGAAGATATAGTCCAGCCGCTGAAGCCTGTGTTAAGGCGCGCCACCGAAGAGGACACACGCAAATTCCACGAAAGCAAAGGCAGGGAAAAAGAGGCTTTCACGCTCTGCGAGGGGAAAATCAAGGCGCACAGCCTGCCTATGCGTTTGGTCGACGTGGAGTTTACCTTTGACGTGAACAAGATTATTTTTTATTTCACCGCCGATGGCCGTATAGATTTTCGCGAACTGGTGAAAGACCTGGCCGCCGTTTTCCGTACCAGGATAGAATTGCGGCAAATCGGGGTGCGCGACCAGGCGAAAATGCTCAACGGCATGGGCTGCTGCGGCCGGCCGCTGTGTTGTGCGTCTTTTCTGGGCGATTTTGAGCCGGTGTCCATCCGGATGGCCAAAGACCAGAACCTTTCGCTCAACCCGGCGAAAATTTCCGGCATCTGCAGCCGCCTGATGTGTTGCCTTAAATACGAGAACTATCTGTACACCAATGAAAAAAGCGGCGAACAGTGCTACTGCAAAAAGGAAAAACCGCCAAAAATAGGCGGGCTGGTGGTAACGCCCCTGGGCGGGGGGCTGGTTGTGAGCCTTAACAAAAAAGAACGCACGGCTTGCGTAAAAATCGCGGAGAACAACTCCGTTACCGTCAATTGGGACGAGATGACCGAAGTCGCGGACGATTATGTCTTTGTTTAAAGGCGGCGGGCATGGAACGGCTTGACCGGCTGCCGAACGGCTGGCCGATCTGGCAGTGCGGCGGACAGTTCAAATTTACGCTGGACGCCGTTTTGCTGGCGGCTTTCCCGCTTTTGCGCGCCAACGCCAAGGTAATTGATCTGGGCGCGGGTACGGGCGCCGTTTCTTTGCTGCTGGCGGCGCGCGGCGCCTTAAGTATCACCGGCGTGGATAACAACGAGGACGTTGTCGGCCTTTTTTCCCGCAGTATTGCGGAAAATCGGCTGGACGGCGTCATAACCGCCCGCGCGGGCGACGTGCGGGAAATAAAAACTCTTTTCCCGGCGGGAAGTTTTGACCTGGCTGTAGCCAACCCGCCCTACCGCAAGATCGGGCACGGCAGGTTGCGGCAGGGGGGCGCACGCTCCGCCTGCCATGAAGTTACGGCTACGGCCGGCGATTTTATCGGGGCGGCGCGGCACTTGCTCAAATATGGCGGCCGGCTCGCCCTGTCGCATTTGCCGGAACGCTTGCCGGAAGTGCTTTGCGCCTGCGCAAAATTTGCCGTTGAGCCAAAAAAATTGCAACTGGTACACTCCCGTTCCGGCCGGGCGCCGTCGGTTTTTTTGCTGGAAGCCGTCCGCGGCGGCAAGCCCGGCCTCAAAGTGCTGCCGCCTCTTTTTGTTTACGCCGGCGAAAATGAATACAGCGGGCAATTGCTTGCCTGTTACGGTTTGTTCGGCCGGGAAAAACCGGCCGGGTAGAAGGTGCGGGGGAAGGTTTTATGGCGGGGGAAGGCAAACTTTTTTTGTGCGCGACGCCCATCGGCAATCTTGACGACGTTACGGTGCGCCTGGTCAAGGTGCTGCGGCAAGTCGAACTGGTGGCGGCGGAAAACACCGCCCGGACTTTGAAACTGCTCAACCATCTGGCTGTGCGCAAAAAACTTTTAAGCTATCATGAACACAATAAGGCAAAAGCGGGGCCGAAATTGATTGATTTTATCGCTGCAGGCCAAGACGCCGCCCTGCTCAGCGACGCCGGGTATCCGGCAATCGCCGACCCGGGGGAGCATTTGGTGCGCCTGGCGCTGGAGCGCGGCATAGAAGTTGTGCCGGTCCCGGGGGCGAACGCGGCGCTGTGCGCCTTAGTCGCCTCCGGTATAGAGGCCGCGCCTTTTTTTTTCGGCGGTTTTTTGCCCAGGAGCAAAAAGCGCCGGGAGGATACGCTCCTGCTATGGCGCGACCTTCCGGCGACGGTAATCCTCTACGAAGCACCGCACCGCCTTTTAACCGTACTGGCCGAAATAAACCGGCTGTGGGGCGACAGGAAAATAGCTTTGGCCCGCGAATTGACTAAAATATACGAGGAATTTTTCCGCGGCAGCGTCTCGGAAAGCCTGGCCTGGCTGGCCGCCAAGCCGCCGCGCGGCGAATTTACCATCGTATTGTCCGGCGCGCCCAAACCGGACGGCGGCCAGGCAACGGCCTTGCCGCCGCTGGAAAAGCTCCGGCGGCTGCTGGCGGCGGGCGCGGACAAAAAGGACAGCATCAAAAAAGTCGCGCTGGAATATAAAATAAGCAAAAGGGAACTTTATCAGGCATTGCTCAAAAGCGACGCCGAGGGAAAGGACGAAGAATAATGGACAAAGAAAAATTCTACATCACCACGCCTATCTATTACCCCAGCGACAAATTGCATATAGGGCATGCCTACTGCACGACGGTCGCCGACTGCATCGCGCGCTACAACAGGTTTGCCGGGCGGGACGTCCTTTTTGTTACCGGCTCGGACGAGCATGGGCAGAAGATACAGCGCAAAGCCGCGGAAAACGGCACAACCCCTTTGGAATACGTAACCGAAATAGTCAAAAATTTTAAGCTCTTGTGGGAAAAACTCGGAATATCCTACGACGATTTCATCCGTACCAGCGAGCGGCGGCAGACCCAAACCGTACAGTATTTTTTTCAGAAGCTGTACGACAAGGGAGACATCTACAAATCCGAGTACGAGGGCCTTTACTGCGTACAGTGCGAGGCTTTCTGGCTGGAGCGCCAGTTGTCCGGCGGCAATTGCCCGGATTGCGGGCGGCCGGTGGAAAAAATGAAGGAAGAAAGTTATTTTTTCCGCATGTCGGCCTATGCGGAAAAGTGGTTTAAATTCATTGAGGAAAACCCCGATTTTATCCAGCCGGTTTCCCGGCGCAATGAAATGATCAATTTTGTCAAACAGGGGCTGGACGATCTCAGCGTTTCGCGCTCCACCTTCGATTGGGGGGTGCCGGTGCCCTTTGACCCGAAACACACGATCTACGTCTGGTTTGACGCGGTGATAAACTATATCACCGCCGCCGGAATGTTTGAGGATATGGACAAATACCGCCGCTACTGGCCGGCCGACCTGCATTTGGTCGGCAAGGAGATTGTGCGCTTTCACAGCATCATCTGGCCGATCATGCTGATGGCGATGGACCTTCCCCTGCCCGGCAGGATATACGGACATGGTTGGCTGGTCATAGAAGGCGACAAGATGTCCAAGTCCAAAGGCAACGTCGTCGATCCGTTGCTGTTGATCGAGGAATTCGGTGCGGACGCGATCCGGTATTTTTTGCTGCGCGAAGTCATGCTCGGCGCGGACGGCAATTTTTCGCGCGACGCGCTGATTAACCGCATAAACTCCGATCTGGCCAACGACCTCGGCAACCTGCTGCACCGTACGCTGGGCATGATTGAGCGGTTCAACAGGGGCGTCATCCAAAAAGGCGAGGAAATCACACCCTTGGATGCCGAACTAATCGCCCTTGCCGACAGAACGATCGATGATTTTGAGCGTTTTATGGAGAACATGGAAATAAATGAGGCGCTGAAAACCGTCTGGGCGCTCATCGCCCGCGGCAACAAGTACATAGACGAAACCGGGCCCTGGCTCTTAGCCAAAGACCCGGCGAAAGCCGGTCGGCTGAACACGGTCCTCTATCGTCTGGCCGAACTTCTGCGGGTGGTGGCTTTTCTCGTCTCGCCCTTTTTGCCCTTTACCGCCCCGGAAATCCTAAAGCAAATGGGTCTTTCCGCGCCGGCGAAATTTTTGCTGAAAGACGCGCGCGGCCGGGACATCATCGGCGGCGGCGCAAAAATAGCCGGCGGCGCCCCGATTTTTCCCCGGATAGAGCAGCCGGCGGCAGATACGGGTACGGCTTCGCCCGCTCCGGGCATTGAGCCGGCGGAGGAAATAACCATTGATGACTTTAATAAAATGCGGCTAAGGGTGGCGCGCGTGCTGGCGGCCGAAAAAGTGGAAAAAACCGATAAATTGCTGAAATTGAAGCTGGACGTGGCGGGTGAGGAGCGCACGGTCGTCTCCGGCATAGCCCTTCATTACGCGCCGGAAGAACTTGTCGGCAAGGATGTGGTCATTGTCGCCAACCTCAAACCGGCCAAACTGCGGGGCATACAATCGCGCGGCATGATCCTCGCCGCTTCCGACGACGAAGGGCGTGTTTCAATCATTGAAGCGCCCGGCGTAAAATCCGGCAGCAGGGTCAAATAAAATGGTTAAACCGTTTGATTCGCACGCCCATCTGTATGATGAGGCTTACGACGCCGACCGCGCGCAGGTGCTGGCCGAGAGCGCGCGCGAGTTGTCCGGGCTGATCATTCCGGGCGCTGACCTTGCTTCCTCGCACCAGGCCGTCGAACTGGCGCAAATGTACGGCAATGTTTACGCGGCGGTGGGGTTTCACCCGCACGAAGCGCGGCTCATGCGGGAGGGGGACGAGGACATGCTGGCCGAAAGCGCGAAAGACAAAAAGGTCGTAGCCATCGGCGAAATCGGTTTGGACTACTATTATGACCATTCCCCGCGCGAGACGCAAAAGGCGGTGTTTATCAGGCAGCTCGGCCTGGCGCGGCAGCTCGGCCTGCCGGTAGTCATTCACGACCGCGACGCGCACGGGGACATCCTGGCGATCATGCAAAAAGAGGGCAGAGGCGTAAGCGGCGTCTTTCACTGTTATTCCGGCTCCTGGGAAATGGCTGAGCTTCTTTTGAAAATGGGGTTTTATCTCTCCTTCGGCGGCAGCCTGACTTTTAAAAACGCCGCCAAAACGGTGAAAGTCGCGCAAAACACGCCTATTGACCGCATATTGCTGGAGACCGACGCGCCTTATCTGACGCCCGTCCCTTGGCGCGGCCGGCGCAATTCGCCTTGTTTGGTTAAATTGGTCTGCGCCAAACTGGCGGCGCTGAAAGGGCTGTCTTTTGAGGAAACAGCCGGCGTTACCGCCGCCAACACATGCGCTCTTTTTAACATTCTTCCCGGGTTGGAACAGGGATAAGCCTTGCGGAATGGTTTGCCGCCCGGCGCGGCGCAAAACGCAGGCAATATTCGTCGTAGGGGCGAGGCATGCCTCGTCCGCGTGGCTTGTGCAATCCAGGGATGGATAAATGCCGGACACGCCACGGACGGCTGGTGTCCGGCCTCGCCCGCGCGGCAAAGCAACCGCAAGGATGCCATGGTTTTGGCCGGGGGGCAGTATTATGCTCGCTGCGCTCAAACAGTAAAATCACTGTTTCCCGGCTTCGCTAAGAAACGACAGCGGCCTCGGTCAATTCGCTCCCGTTTTTGCTGGCCATGGATGGACGAATGCAGAATGCCATCATAACCGCCGTAGTTTTGCGCAAGCCAAAGGCGCAGCGAAAAACGTATCGGCGGGTTGTCCTCTATGAGGGGGACGGCAAGCATTCTGCCCCAAAGCGGCAGGGGGAACGGATGCTTTCTTTCAAACACTGAACCGACAGGCCTTGCGGCCTGTCGGTTCAGTGTTAAAAACTTTGTTAAAAACTTTTATGCGCCATGCTCTTGTGCAGGTTGCGGGCATAATGCGACAAGGTGTAGTTTACGGTAAAATAAGTGGCGGCGATACAGCCGAATATGGCAAAAACCTGCGGTGTAGAGCTGTATTTACCCATAATGATAATACCTTTGCCGGTGAGTTCCTCTATGCCGACAGCCCAAACGAAAGAGGTGTCTTTTATCACGGTGGTGGCCTGAGAGAGCAAGGGCGGTATCATGTTGCGCAAAGCCTGCGGGAGGATGATGTAAACAAGCGTCTGAAAATAGGTAAACCCTTGCGAGGAAGCGGCTTCCCACTGCCCGCGCGGCAACGAGTTGAGGCCGCCGCGGACGATTTCGCCGACAATGGAGGTGGTAAAGACCGACATCGCGAGTATACCGGAATAGACCGGCGGCAGCGGCGTCAAAAAACGCGCCGCCAGGACGAAGAGCAAGGATGGTATATTGCGTACGGAATCAATGTAGACGGCCGCGAGACGGCTGAAAACCGGATGCCCGGAAAACCGCGCGGAGCCGAGGACGATACCTAACCCCATGCTGAACAATATGGAGAAAAAAGCTATTTCCAAAGTCGTCAAAAGGCCGTCGGCCAGGAAAAGGAATATTTCCGGCTGTAAAAGCTCCCCGATCATAATCCTCCCTCCAGATCGCGCTCCAGTTTGCGGGCGTAGGTGGCCAGAGGCAGGCAGAGCGACAAGTAAAGCAACCCGGTTACCACATAGGCCGGAGCGTAGTGGAGCGTGGTGCTGGCCCAGGAATCGGCGTGATACATCAGATCGCCGCCGGCGACCATCGCCATTACCGAGGTATTCTTGATGAGATTGACCACCTGGTTGGTCATCGGCGGAAAAGAGACGCGTTTCGCCTGGGGCAGGATAATATGGCGCATAGCGCCGGAGAAGGTAAACCCCTGCGAATAGGCGGCTTCCAGCTGCCCGCGCGGTATAGCCTGAATACCGGCCCGCACGGCCTCCGCCATGTAGGCGCCGGTATAGCAGCCGATACCCAATACTCCTACCGCGAATACGGGCAGCATTATGCCGATATGGGGCAAAGCGTGGTAAAGGAAGAATATTTGTATGACCAAAGGCGTGTTCTGCAAAAACTCCACATACACGCGGTTGACGGCACGCGCCGGTGCAAGCTGCGCCACGCCGAGTACGCCGACCAGGACGCCGATCGCGAGCGCAAGCATCAGGGACAGGGCGGATATGATGATGGTTTCGCCGAAACCGACGGCGAAAACCTGCCAGTCGCTAAAGAGCGCCTGCCATTTGAACCAGGCTAAAGGGCTTGTTCCGCCCACTAAGATATGCCCCACTTTTTAAACAGCTTGTCCAATTCGCCGGATTTTTTCATTTCGGCGATGGTGTCGCCGGCCAGTTTGGCCAAGGCATCGTTGCCTTTTTTGGACGCTATGCCGTACTCCTGCGGGCTGAAGCGCTCCGCCAAAAGCACGGTGCTGTCGTCCACATAGCCGGCCAAAATAGCGCCGTCCACGGAGAACACATTTATGCGGCCGGCGTCAAGGGCGGTTTTTATTTCCGGATAGGTGCCAAATTCCAGGAAGGTTACTTTAACTCCCGCTTTATCGGCGGCTTCCTGCAGGGCCTTGCGGCTGGTCGCGCTTTGCGCCACGCCTATTATCTTGCCGTTTAAGTCTTTGACGCCCTGGATGCCGGAAGATTTTTTAACAAGCAGCCCTACGCCGTCCACAAAATAAGGCTCGGTGAAATTGTAGGTTTTTTTGCGTTCCTCGGTTATGGTAAAAGTGGCTATGACAAAATCAATCTCGCCGGTGTCCAGCAGCGGCCCGCGGGTCTTGGCGGTTACGCCCTGAACGTCCACTTTGTTTTCGTCGCCCAGGATTTTTTTCGCGATAATTTTCGCCAGGTCTATTTCCGCGCCTTCGATTTTGTTGGTTTTGGGGTCTTTGTAGCCGAACTTGGGCACGTCGACTTTTACGCCGACTTTAAGCACGCCGCGGGTCTTGATGGCCTTGATGTCGGCGGGGTCGCCGGCCGGGGCCTGCGGCTTGGCCGCCGGGGCGCCGCCGCAGCCGGAAAGCAGTGCGCAGGCCGCTATCAGCGCCAAAAAAATAAGATAAAGTTTTTTCATTGGTTGTTCCTCCTTGTTTTGTGGTTTATTTTATATATTAAAGAATTCAGTCATTTGCGCGCGGACAATATTTTGCTCAGAAAAGCCTTGGTACGCTCGTTTTCCGGATTGACAAAGAAATGTTCCGGCGTGCCGCTTTCCAGGATGTACCCGTCATCCATGAAAATCACCCGGTCGCCTACCTGGCGGGCAAATCCCATTTCATGCGTGATCACGACCATGGTTATGCCTTCTTTGGCCAAACTTACCATAACGTCAAGCACTTCCTGGATCATCTCAGGGTCAAGCGCGGAGGTCGGCTCGTCAAACAGCATGATCTTTGGCCTCATGTTGAGCGCCCGGGCGATGGCCACCCTCTGCTGCTGGCCGCCGGAAAGTTGCGAGGGATAGACGTTGGCCTTGTCGCTCAAGCCGACGCGTTCCAGAAAATACAGCCCGGACTCCACGGCTTCCTTTGCCGGAACTTTTTTGACCATGATGGGCGCGAGGGTCAGGTTTTCCAGCACGGTCTTGTGCGGGTATAAATTGAACTGCTGGAAAACCATGGCCACCGACTGCCGCACCTTTGTAACCGGCGCCTTGGGGGAGGTAATCTCCACGCCGTCGACGGTGATTTTCCCGGCGCTGGGATGCTCCAGCAAGTTCATGCAGCGGATCAGGGTGCTTTTCCCCGAGCCGCTCGGACCGATTATCACGAGTTTCTCGCCCGAGGTTACGGTCAGTTCAATATCTTTTAACACATGAAGATCGCCAAAATATTTTTGGACGCCTTCCAATTTAATCAAATAAATCACTCCTGTCGGGAAAGAGAAACAAAGCAAATTTTACTTTTAATTCACATGAAATTATATCATAAAGAATAATTAATCACAAGAAAAATATTGCAGCCGCCGGGAAAGTTATTATTTTTTCAGTGTGTGCCAACGGGCGCAGGCGGAAACGGCTTTTGTATACAAAGTACATTAATAAAAATTTTTATGCAAAACCCGCCGACAAAGCACACAGCCGGGTGAGTGGCATTGTCCCGAAGGCAGGGCGAAGTTAAGTAGTGCGCCAAATTTTTCCCTTTGGGAAACTGTCGCTCAATACCCTCGGCCGGCCTTTCCCGCCGTTGCGGCCGCGAGTCGGCGGCGCGGCGGGAAATAGTCCAGCCCCTGCCGGCAAATGGATTGCTTCGGCCATAGAGGCCTCGCAATGACGGGCGTGGCCGGGGGACAGCACGTAACCCCCCTGCTTACGCAGGGGGGTTACGTTTATGTACTGGCAGGCGGCGGGGGCGATACGCTCTCGCCGCCTGAACCGATTGCGGCTAAAAAAGTGTTCCGCTTTGCGGGTTGGTTCAGGGTAAATCAGAAGAACCATTTGAACTGTACGCCGCCGCCGAAGCCTTCGCGCTTGCCGGTGTACCCTTCCAGCTTGATGTCCACCAGGCTGTTCTTGCCTTTGAATACCACCCCGAGCTCGCCGATGCCTGTGCCGCCCTTGAGGTCGGGCGAGACGATCGCCGACCCGCCGGCCGTGCCCTTGGCTTCGCCGTCAAATTCATGGTCGTAGGCCAATCCTGCGTAAAATTCGTTCTTGTCTCCCATCGACTTGGAGTACCTTAGCCCTGCCCGCCAGCGCACGGAGCTTACGGCGTCCAGTTCCACCGGGTCGCCCAGCACGTTCAGCGAGTCGCTGTCCGTCCGCGTGTAGAGGAGTTTGGTGTAAAGGTCGAGCGAGGCGTCGCCTTTGAGTTCCTTTATGTAGCCCACGCCAAGATGCAGGCCGTAGTAGACGGCTTTGGCGTCGTAGCGGGCGTTCGTCCCGGGGTTGCCGAGGTCGCTGCCAAAGTCGGTCTTTACC
>JAISPA010000004.1 GCA_031275255.1 Acidaminococcales bacterium
CGCTGATTTTCGCCAATCAGGCCAAAAATGATTACCTGATTTTGAACCATGACGATGAGCAATTGCGCCTTTTCGCCCCAAAAGCCAAATCCCGGGTGTGCTTTTTCAGCGGGCGGGACATCCTGCCCGAAGGCTGTTTTGTTCGGGACGGTTGCATAGTCATTAACTGGCGCGGCCGGGAAAGCAAGATATGCCGGGTGGACGAGATGAAAATATTCGGCCGGCATAACGTGGAAAACGCTCTGGCCGCCTGTGCCGCCGCGCGTTTCGCGAACGTGGGCGTCGCGGCCATGAGGCGGGTGTTGCGTGATTTTGAGGGGGTGGAGCATCGGATTGAATATACGGCTGCTGTTAAAGGTGTAAAATATTACAATGATTCCAAGGCGACCAATCCAGAGTCGGCGATCAAAGCGCTGGAATCTTTTGCTGACGGTCAGGTGATCCTTCTGGCGGGCGGCTATGACAAAATGACTGATTTAACCGAATTTATGCGGTTAGTAAAACAAAAAACATCCTCGCTCATCCTGCTGGGCAAGGCCAAAGAACGTTTTCACGAGGCCGCCCTGCGAGCGGGGGTCAAAAACATAGTTATCGCCGAGTCCTTTGAGGAAGCCGTGCAAAAAGCATACGAACGGGCCAAAGAGGAGCAGGTGGTTTTATTATCGCCTGCCTGCGCCTCTTATGACATGTTCAACAATTTCGAGGAACGCGGTTGCTATTTCAAGGAACTGGTAAGAAAATTACAATAACTCCGGAGGCAATATGCGCATTATAATTTCAGGCGGCGGGACAGGCGGGCATATTTATCCGGCGCTGGCGATTGCCGAACAGCTAAGAGAAAGCGCTTCCCAGGCCAGGATATTTTTTGTCGGCAGCAAAGACGGTTTGGAAAACTCCATTCTGGCAAATTACGACTATGAATTTCTTTCGATTGAAGTCAGCGGATTCAGCCGCAAACTCTCCAGGGAAACCGTGCATTCGGTGCGCAAGGCTCTGACCGGGCTCAAGCAGGCGTGGCGGATAATAAAGAAAATAAAACCCGCGATTGTCATCGGTACCGGCGGCTACGTCTGCGGACCGGTGGTTCTGGCGGCCTGGCTTTCTGGCGTAAAGACCTGTATTCAGGAACAGAACGCCGTTCCGGGCGTAACCAACAGAATACTCTCTAACTTCGCCAATAAAATATTTCTCGGCAATCCGGCCGCCGGCAAATACTTTCAGCGAAAAAAGGGCGTTTCCGTTACCGGCAACCCGATTCGCGCCGACATCATGGCTGCGGACAGCTACAGCGCCCGGAAAAAGCTTGGTCTAAGCCAGGGGAAAACCACTATACTCGTATCAGGCGGCAGCCGCGGCGCGATGAGCATTAACAACGCCATGCTGAACGTACACGAAAGGCTTTGCCGCTGCCCGGACGTGCAGGTATTGCACATCACCGGGGAAAGCGGCTATGAAAGCGTTGTCGACGAACTGTCGCAAAGCGCGCGGGAAGCCAAAAACATAAAAATTATCCCTTACATGGACGAAATGCCTCTGGCGCTGGCGGCGGCCGATTTGGCGGTATTCAGGGCCGGCGCGCTCGGCATGTCGGAACTGGCCGCCCGCGGTATACCGTCCATCCTGGTACCCTATCCCTACGCGACCGATAACCATCAGGAATGTAACGCCCGGTTTTTTGAACGGGAAAACGCGGCTATCCTGGTGCGCGACCGTGAACTTACCGGCGACAGCCTCTACAGCCTCATCAATATTCTGCTGAAAGACAAAACACGCCTTTCCGGCATGGCGGACGCCGTAAAAAGATTGGGCAGGCCGGACGCGGCGAAAAAAATTGCCGACGATATACTGACCATGATCGCGGCCGGTTGAACAGTGCTTCATGGAGTGGGATATTCGGCTGTTAGCCAAGTTCGGTAATAAATACGGCGGACGGCGCAAAAAATACGCGAAATAAGGTATATTTATGTTCGACAAAATAAAAAAATGGCATTTTATCGGTATCGGCGGGGTAGGCATGAGTGCCGTCGCCTGTGTGCTTAACAAAACCGGCCTGGAAGTTTCCGGCTCCGACGCGGTTGAAAGTGCGCTGAGCAGGAAACTGGCGGCGGACGGCGTCAGAATATACATCGGACACGCCTCCGGGCAGATCGGCGATTGCGGCGCGGTAGTCTTATCCAGCGCTATAAAACAGACAAATCCCGAGGCGCTTGAAGCGAAAGAACGCGGCATACCCATATTTCACCGGTCGGACGTCTTAGCCGCCCTGCTCAACAGCCGCCGCGGCGTAACCGTGGCCGGCGCCCACGGCAAAACCACAACCACCGCCCTGCTCTCTCACGCGGCGATACAGGCCGGGCTTGACCCGACCGTTTTAATCGGCGGCGAAGTAGCTTCGCTTGGAGGCAATGCCCGCTGCGGCAAAGGACAATACCTGATCGCAGAAGCGGACGAAAGCGACGGTTCCTTTTTGAAATTTTTCCCGTACCTTTCGATTGTTACCAATATTGAGAACGATCACATGGACTATTACCGGAACATGGACAGGATGAACGCGGCTTTCACGCAATTTATCGCCCAGACGGCGCCGGAAGGCGCGGCTGTGCTTTGCTTTGACGACGCGCGGCTGCGGCTTATCGCCAAAGAGACCGGCCGCCGCGTGATTTCTTACGGCATAGCGGAAGAAGCCGATTATCAGGCGTGCAACATCTCTTACGGCGCAGACGGCACAACCTACGACCTTTATTTTCAAGGAAAATTTTTATGTGAATTGAAACTAATCATCCCGGGACGGCACAATGTTCTCAATTCCCTGGCGGTGGTTGCCGCCGCGCGGTTTATGGGCCTTGACGCCGAGCGGATAGCGCCGCCGCTGGCCTCTTTTCGCGGCGTAAAAAGAAGATTTGAATTAAAAGGCAAAATTGACGGCATAACGGTTGTCGATGATTACGCACATCACCCGAGCGAGATAAAAAACACTCTGGCGGCGGCGGCGCAGAAGAACCCCTCCCGCTTGATCGGCGTTTTTCAGCCGCACCGCTATACGCGCACAAAGCTGCTCAAAGAAGAATTCGGACAAGCCTTCGCGCTGTGCGACCGGCTTGTCCTGACTGACATATACGCCGCCGGGGAAGAACCGATTCAGCAAATAAACGGCCGTACATTGCTTTATGAAATACAAAAAACCCGCCGTAACGGCGTCGTATATCAGCCGGATATAGAAGCCGCGGCCGGCTACCTGGAAAACGTCGTTCAACCTGGCGATTTGATTATTACTCTGGGGGCGGGCGACATATACAAGGCAGGCGAACTCCTGCTCTCGCGCCTTAAAAAGCGGACGCTGGAATCTGTCCGCAGCGCGGCGGATTAAGGCAGGGAGAAATAATGGCGTGTCAACCTATGAACGAATACGAAAAAGGCGGAAGGAAAAAAGAACAAATATATTGAAAAAGGCCGCTCTTTTTATTGTTATTGTTTTGTTTTTATCCGGCCTTTATTTTTTGCTGCGGCAACCCTGGTTTTCTTTCGGCGCCGTCTACATTACCGGTGCGGAGAAAACGCGCCGGGAGGAAATTCTATTTCTGACCGGACTGAAAGAACCGGTAAATTTATTCATAGTTGATTGCGAAGTTATCCATAAATCGCTGATGAGCGACCTTAGGATAAAAAATGCCCGCGTCGGCTATGAATTGCCCAATATCCTGCATATCGATATAGAAGAAAAAAAACCGGCGTTTTACGTCGCGAGTTCTTACGGGTACGCCGCGATAGACGAGCTGGGATTAGTCATCGGCGCCGCCGGGAACATCAAGGACGGCGCGGCCCCGGTACTTTCCGGCGTAAGCATTGGCAACGGATTTGTGGGTGATCAGATAACCGAGGGAAAGATCGCGAAGATACTTGATTTTTTGAACACGCTGGATCAAAACGCCAAAAACAACATAGCGGAAATAAATATTTCCGACGCCGGCAAAGTAAAAATATTCGATTTACCGGGCCGCTGGTATATTATGGGCGAAATCGGGGAACTTGGGCAAAAAGCCAAATCCTTTTCCGCTATGATAAAGGAGTTTGCAAAAAAAAATCCTGCCGTTGAATTTGCGGACTTGTCATATAGCAAACCATATATTAAGATAAAAGGATAGGAGTTTGCTAAAAATTAAATGGAAGGATGGTACAGCGATGTTCGCCAGCAAGCGCTCAAAGCTTGTTGTTATCCTCATATCGTGTATTCTCGGATTTATGATTGCCACGCAGTTAAAATCGGTGGCCAACATAAAAGCTGCCGCGCTGCCCTATCAAAGGGTGGAAGACCTGACAGAGCAGCTTAAACGCATGGAAAAAGAACGCACCGACATACTGCTGGAACTGGAAAAACTCCGCATGAAAACCAGCGACGAAGTATACGCCAAAGAACTGCGGCGGCTGAATATGTACGCCGGCATGCTGCCAATGCGCGGCCCGGGGGTATCGGTAACTATTGACGACAGCAAAGTGCAGTCCAAACCCGGAGACAATCCCAACCTTTATCTTATCCACGACGACGACCTGCTGAAAGTGATTAACGAACTCAAGGCGGCCGGCGCGGAGGCATTGTCCATCAACGGGCAGAGAATAATAGCAACGTCGGAAATACGTTGCGCCGGTCCTACTGTATCAGTGAACAATGTCAGGTCGGCGCCGCCTTACGTTATAAAGGCGATCGGGGACCCGCAGACGATGGACGCTTCTTTGAAAATGCGCGGCGGCGTGGCGGAAACCCTTAAATTCTGGGGAATACAGGTACAGGCGGCCATTGAAAAAGATATTGTCATTCCGGGCTATAACGGTGCTTTTACCTTTGATTACGCAAAACCGGCGGAAGAAGGAAAAGAGAAATGATATTTCCCTTGCTTGGGCTCTTGGCCGGTTTGGCGCTGGGGTGGATACTGCCCGTCAACGTGCCGGTGGAATACTCCAAATACATGTCGGTCGCGCTGATGGCTGGCCTGGATTCCGTATTCGGCGGTATGCGCTCGGCTTTTGAGAAAAAATACGACAACACGGTTTTTATAACAGGGTTTTTCACCAACAGCCTGCTGGCGGTCGGCATAAGCTACATAGGCGAAAAATTATCTATTGATTTGTACTTTGTGGCCGTTCTCGCCTTTGGATTGAGGATATTTCAAAACCTTGCCCTGTGCCGCCGGTACCTGTTGAAAAAATGAAAGTGTGGTTTGGACAGGAAAAACACAACAAGATATTGTGTTTACATCAATAGTAATATACTATATATGTATCTTGTATTTGTTCATTGACACGTAAGGAGGGTATGCTGATGACGATAGAAATGGAACCGGGATTAGATCCTTTGGTTGATATAAAAGTAGTGGGGGTAGGCGGCGGCGGCAACAACGCCGTTAACCACATGATCACGGCCGAAGTTGGCGGCGTGCAGTTCATATCAATAAACACGGATGAACAGATTCTCAATAATGCTTCGCACGCCCCGATACGTATCCCGATCGGGATGAAACTGACCAAAGGGCGCGGCGCGGGCGGCAATCCTGAGATTGGGGCGAAAGCTGCGGAAGAAAGCCGCGAACAGATATTGGAAGCACTAAAAGGCGCGGAGATGGTATTCATAACCGCCGGTATGGGCGGCGGCACCGGCACCGGCGCCGCGCCGATCATCGCCGAATGCGCCAGGGAAATAGGCGCCCTGACCGTGGCGATCGTAACCAAACCCTTTTCCTTTGAGCGTAAGCACCGCATGAACCAGGCCGAAACCGGCATCGCCCGGATCAAGGAAAAAGTTGACGCACTTATCGTCATCCCCAATGACCGGCTTTTAAAAATAGTCGATAAAAGAACTCCGCTGAAAGAAGCTTTCCGTATCGCCGACGACATCTTGCGCCAGGGCGTGCAGGGACTGACCGATCTTATAGCGATACCGGGATTTATAAATCTGGACTTTGCCGACGCCAAGACGATCATGGCCAACGCCGGCACCGCCCTCATGGGCATCGGCAGCGCCCACGGAGAAGGGGCGGCTTTGGCCGCCGCCGAGGCCGCGATTAAGAGTCCGCTGTTGGAAACATCCATTGAAGGCGCGAGCGGAGTGTTGTTTAATATCACCGGCGGCAAAAATCTCAGCCTGCATGATATTAACGAGGCGTCCGAGGTCATTACCAAAGCCGCCGACCCGGCGGCCAACGTAATATTCGGCGCGGCGATTGACGACGCGCTTGACGACGAGATAAGGGTAACGGTTATCGCAACGGGATTCGAGCAAAGACCGACTGATCGCCGCAAACTCACACCCCAAGATCCTCCCACGCTTGATTCTGCTAACGGCGATCGCAAGGCGCGTCCGTCCTTTGAGCTTCCCACCTGGGTGAGCAAACCGCGTAATTCTTAAATAGCGTTTGCCGCCGCGCGCGTTAGATTACCTGTCGGCGAAAAAGGCGTTTTCGCTGAATTACCGTCCTGGTTGCGTTACAGGCCAACAACGCGCGGGGTTTAAAAAGTAAAAGAATGATGTTTTGGTACAAAACGGCCAACGATATTTACAGGGCAGCTTAGTGCAAGTGGATAAAACTATTGCGGGCAATTTAACTTGCAATTTTCAAACCCTATATTTCTGTCAAGTCCCAGATTGAGGCGCGCCGCGGCCTGGTTTTTCTGTCCGGGACTTTTCCGGATACGGACGCGTGCAAGATCGTCATAATTACGCTTGCGGGCGCAGACACGGCGGACAAAACCATGCCCTGACCTCAAAACCTCTACCATGCCGGACTTGGCGCAGTAATAAAATTATAGTTACTAAAACAAGCCGCATCCTGTATAATAAAGTAAGATACATATTACGCTGAAAAACAGGAGGCTCAAAAATGACCAGCAAAGTAAAAAAATTCCGCCCGCGCGTTTTCGCCGCCCTCATTCTTTCGGGCGTCATCGCCCTCTGGCTGACGGGAGCGGTTTGGGCCGCGCCCAAAGCGTTGCCGGTGAAGGTCGCCGTCATTGACCTGAACATACTCTTTCAGAAGCATCCCGGGACGCAGGAGGCGGTGGCGAGCCTCATTGCCGAGCGTGAGCGCCTTAAAGCCGAATACGATGAAAAGAGCAAAAACCTTTCCCAGGAGGATAAGCGCAAACTGTCCGGCGACATCAACGCGCGGGCGGCGGCTAAGGAGGCGGAACTCTTAGGCCCTGTCTGGCGGGATTTGGACAAGGCCATTGATCTTGTGATGGAAGAAGGGGGATATACCCTTATCGTCAAAAAAGATACGGTAATACGCGGCGGTACGGATATAACGGAGGAAGCGGCGAAAAAACTCGGCCAAAGCTAAACGCGTCTTGGCCGGACTAAGCGTCTGCTATTTCCCGGGTCGTATATTTTGGGCCAATATTACTGCGAGGGTTTTACGGGTTGGCGAAGCGGACCAAAAACCACAGAGAGAAAAAACCCCGCGTCCCGGCGCTTACTGGTGGCTGTGGCTTACGCTGCGAGGGCAAAAGGAGCGTACCTCAAAATCCTTGCCCCGCGCCGGACTTTTGAGCCGCCGGGGGGCGGGAATGTTGTTTGGAAAATTCAGCTTGAATTATTGCGTGTAATGGTTTATAATTATTTTTAACTTAATTGTTTAAAATGGTTATGATCAGGATATGATTTCGCGTCAGCTCTCCGCAGAGAGCCGCTGTTTGCTGTAAAGCGGCGTGAGCGCGCGGCGTTACCGCCTTGGAGCCGCGGGAGTGAAAATTTTTATAGTAATTCCCGACGGCTGTCGCCGTTACTGACGTTTGAGCGGGCTTTTGCGTTAAAGTCAACAAGGGTGGAACCGCGTGGATATTCCCCGTCCCTTTTCGGAGACGGGGTTTTGTATGTTTATTGCTTGATTTAACCTGCCCCGATACTGTTCCCCGGCTAAAATCATGGATAAGATTTGCGAGATGATGTGCCGCCCTGCGAGACGCAAAA
>JAISPA010000062.1 GCA_031275255.1 Acidaminococcales bacterium
CATAAAGCGGAGGATAGTGCAGGGCGAGCAGCGGTTTTTCGTAACCGGCCTGTCTGGCGGCCAGCAGGGAATTTTCCGCGCGGATTAATTCCCGGCGGTAGATGATCTCGTCCTTTTCCGCAAAATCCGGCGCGTTCGGCGTCAGCCAGCCGCGGCTGCCGCAAACGGCCGTCCCGCCGGCGGCGCAAAAATTATTGTGCAGGAAAAAACAGCCGCCGCCTATCGCCGCATTCATTTTCGCCACGCCGGACCACCAGAAATCGTGATTGCCGCGGATAAATACTTTGCTGCCCGGCAGGGCGCCGATCTCCCTAAGGTCGCGCAAGGCGTCGGGAAAGTGCAAGGCCCAGGAAATATCGCCGCAGATGATTACAAGGTCGTCCTGCTCGGCGGCGGCCAGCCAGGATTTTTGTATTTTTTCCCAGTGGTTCTCCCATTCCGGCGCAAAGACCGACATGGGCTTGGCTGGCGGTCGGCCGGAAAGGTGCAGGTCGCCGATGGCGTAAATGCTCATATCAGCCTCGATTGACTTTTTTTGTCCGCTCGTTTATAATAATTTAGTAAATTCGATGAAGCAGAGTAGTAGATTTGAGGATTGTTTTTCTCCTCCCTATCATGTTACAGAAATTTGGCGGCCGATGCAAGCCAAACTTGAAAAATCGAACTCGCTGCCAAGAAGCGGCCGTGAAATATTTGAGCGGCCGCCGCGCGCCCGGCGTTAACGGTTAAAGTGGGCGGACGGTTTATGCTGTTGTCCGTCAAGCAGGGTGGTACCGCGATGCGTCGTCCCTGGCCTATGGCCGGGGATTTTTGCTTTAAAGGCCCCCGCCTTTCGGAAAGCCGCCCGGCGATTAATTTTTGGAGGCAGGAAAATGCAATTTAATCAAAGGTATTCTCCGCACGAAATTGAAGAAAAATGGCAGAAAACGTGGGCGCGGGAAGCGGCTTTCGCTACCGGCGGCGCCGGCGGTCCGGAATATTACGTGCTGGAGATGTTCCCCTATCCCTCCGGCAAACTGCACATGGGCCATGTGCGCAACTACTCTATCGGCGACGTGATTGCGCGCTTCAAAAAAATGAATGGCTTCAGCGTCCTTCACCCTATGGGCTGGGACGCTTTCGGCATGCCGGCGGAAAACGCCGCTATCGCCAACAACATACCGCCTGCCCGCTGGACTTATTCCAATATAGAAAACATGCGATCCCTGCAAAAACAACTGGGGTTTTCCTACGACTGGGAGCGCGAGGTAATCACCTGCAACGAAGATTATTATCGCTGGACGCAATGGCTGTTTCTGCTTTTTTACGAAAGGGGGCTGGCTTATAAGAAAAAAGCCGTCGTCAACTGGTGCGGGCATTGCAACACCGTACTGGCCAATGAGCAGGTCATCGACGGCAAGTGCTGGCGCTGCGACTGTGCCGTGTCGCGAAAAAGCCTCGAACAATGGTTCCTGCGCATTACCGATTACGCGGACCGCCTGCTGGCCGACATCGAAAAACTCAAAGGCTGGCCGGAGCGGGTAAAGGTTATGCAGGAGAACTGGATAGGCCGCAGCGAAGGCATGGAGTTTTCCTTTGCCGTACCGTCCATAGAAGCCAAGATCCCTGTTTATACAACCAGGCAGGATACCATCTTCGGCGTTACCTATATGGTGCTGGCGCCGGAACATCCCCTCCTCGCCGAGCTTGTCGCCGGCTGCGCGGAAGCGGACGACGTGCTTGCGTTTTCCGAGCGGGTGCGCGCGCAAAGCGAAATGCAGCGCACTTCGGCCGAATTTGAAAAGGAAGGTATATTTACCGGCGCTTACGCGGTAAATCCCCTGACCGGCGGGGAAATCCCTATCTGGATCGCCAATTATGTGCTTTATGAATACGGCACCGGCGCGGTTATGGGCGTGCCGGCGCATGACGAGCGCGACTGGCAGTTTGCCGATAAATACGGCCTGCCCAAAATCATCGTGATCCAGCCCGAAGACGGGACGCTGGAAATAGACCGAATGGACGGGGCTTATGAAGGGCCGGGCGTCATGGTAAATTCCGGCGAATTTGACGGGCTGGGCAACGAGGAAGGCAAAAAGGCGGTGGCCGACTATATGGCCGCGCGCTCAATCGGAATGCGCCGCGTGAACTACCGCCTGCGCGATTGGCTGATCAGCCGTCAGCGTTATTGGGGAGCGCCCATACCGATAATTTATTGCGGCAACTGCGGCGCTGTGCCTGTGCCTAAGGAAGATCTGCCGGTAAAATTACCGCAGGAAGTTGATTTCAGCAATTTCAAAAAATCGCCGCTGGAAACCGCCCCCGCTTTCGTAACATGCGTCTGCCCGCGCTGCGGCGCTAAGGCGCGGCGCGAAACAGACACCATGGATACTTTCATCTGTTCGTCCTGGTATTATCTGCGTTATACCGACCCGCGCAACAGCGACGCGCCTTTCGCGGCGGACAAGGCCAATTACTGGATGCCGGTCGATCTTTATATCGGCGGCATAGAACACGCCATACTGCATCTTCTGTATTCGCGTTTTTTTACCAAAGTATTGCGGGACGCGGGAATGACGGAGGCCGACGAACCATTTCAGAACCTCCTGACCCAAGGCATGGTAATAAAAGACGGCGCTAAAATGTCCAAATCCAAAGGCAACACTGTTTCGCCGGAAGAAATAATCGCCAAATACGGCGCGGACACCGCCCGGCTTTTCATCCTGTTCGCCGCCCCGCCGGAACGTGATCTTGACTGGAGCGATCAGGGAGTGGAAGGAGCTTTCCGCTTCCTCGGCCGCCTCTGGCGCATAGTGCGGCAACTCGCGCCGCTCGCGGCGGGCGGCGGGTATGCGGCGGACGGGCTCTCCAAAGATGAAAAAGAAATGCGCCGCCTGCTCAATATTACCATTAAACGGGTTACGGACGATATAACGCAGCGTTTTAATTTTAATACGGCGATAAGCGCGGTAATGGAGTTGGTTAACGCCCTTTATATTTACAAGGAAAAAACCGAAAAGCCGCACGCCGCCTTGACCGGCGAAATCATAAATGTTCTTTTGCGTCTGCTCGCGCCGTTTGTGCCGCATATAACAGAAGAGTTATGGGAGCTAAGCGGCTGCACGGGCAGCGTCCATACTCAGCAATGGCCCGGCTATGACCTTGCGGCGACCAAAGCCGAAAGAGTTGAAATCGTCATACAATTAAACGGCAAGATCCGTGACAAAATGACCGCCCCGGCCGGACTGCCGGCCCAAGAGACGGAGCGGCTCGCCCTTTCCCTGCCCAAGATAAAAGACTTGCTCGGCGGGGCGCGGGTTGCAAAAGTGGTTTGCGTGCCCGACAAACTTGTGAACATAGTTGTAAAATAACATCGCCGCGCGGCTTGCCTCCACTCCTTTTCCGGCCGGACTTTCTGTCTCTGGGCAAAAGCGGCGGTACCGAAACCGGCCGCTTGAACAAGGCTCCGCTCAGCGGGAAAAAGTGCTTTGGCCGAATGCCAGCCGAGTCCATACCGGACTTGTGAACGGGTCAGTTCGATATTAAAGGCCAAACGCCGCCGCGCAAGGAATTGTCATGGAAAAAGAGGAAAAATACAAATTAGCGGCCGTCATGCTTTTAATCGCTTTCTTTACCGGCCTCGGCGTCTGGCGGCAGGAGCGCCGCCTGAGCGGGGCAGGGACGCCGCCGGAAACTCCCCTGACCGTATATGAGGCGCTGGAAAAGCAGCAGATCACCGTAAACGTAGCCGGCGCCGTAGCCTCGCCCGGCCTGTACACTCTTTCGCCCGGCAGCCGGGTGGCGGACGCGGTCGCCAAAGCGGGCGGCTTGTTGCCGCAGGCGGATCAGGACAAAGTAAACCTCGCCCGGCGTTGCTTAGACGGCATGAGCGTACAGGTTCCGTACAAAAAACCGCAGCAGCCTGAGCGCAGGCCGCGGCGCGCGCGCGCCGCCGTTCATCTGCCGCCGGACGACGCGGTCAGCATAAACAGCGCCGGCGAGGACGAATTGGCGCGCCTGCCCGGCATAGGGCCGGAACTGGCCAAGAGGATCGTGGCTTACCGCACGCGGTACGGCCCTTTTAAAACGACCGGGCAGCTTAAAGACGTCGACGGCATCGGCGAAGCTAAATTCTCTCTGTTACGGGACAGGCTGAAGCTATGAGGGTGAAAAAGACATTTTTCGGCGGCGCCGCGCTTTTTGTGCTGGCGGTTTACCTTGCCCAGGCCTTTCCCGTCCCTTCGCATTTTGCTTTCGGCCTTTCGGCCTGCGGCGCGGCCATGACGCTTGGCGGCTTGTTTAAACGTACGGCGGCGCGGTTTTTATGCTGCTGCGGTTTTTTGCTTTTCTTTTTCGCCTCCGGCCTTTTAACCGGCATGAATGTCAATACGCCCGCTCCTGACAGCGTTTACCACCTTGCCGGACGTACCGGCGTCCTCACCGGCAGCGTGGTTCCGGGTACCTGGCGGGAAGGAAGGGCGGGCTACGCCGCTTTTCTGCTTAAAACCGCGTCTTTTCATGCGCAGGGAAAAACCGTCGCCGGCAGCGGCAATTTGCGCATAACCCTGCGCCGTGTGCCGGAAGGGGCGAGGCTGAAAGCCGGCGATATTGTCAGCGTCGGCGGGGAAATAAAACCGCTTTCG
>JAISPA010000184.1 GCA_031275255.1 Acidaminococcales bacterium
CGTCAATATACTTGTGGTCAGGAAAGGCGACGAGAACAGGCCGGAACTTAAAAAACTCGCCGCCGCGCTCAATACGCCCCAAACGAAAAAATTCATTGAGGAAAAATATAAAGGCGCGATAGTTCCCGCTTTTTAAGGAGATTTGTGATGGCTGACTTCAATCTGCCGGCAGGCGCAAAAGCGCGCAAAAGCGAAAAAGTTACATCAGCCAATACCGCCAGGGCTTACGGCAGCGGCCAAATAGACGTCTACGCCACGCCGGCGATGATCGGCCTGATGGAAGGGGCCAGCCTCGGCGCCGTCGACCCCTTGCTGCCCGACAACTTCGGCACGGTTGGGTTAAAGGTAAACGTTTCGCATCTGGCCGCCGCCCTGCCCGGCGCAGAAGTTACGGCCGAAGCCGAGCTTGCGGCGGTGAGCGGAAAGAAGTTGCTTTTTAAAGTAACCGCCTTTGCCGGGGAGAAAAAGATCGGCGAAGGGACGCATGAGCGCTATATTGTAAACTTGGCCGAATTTCTCGCCCGCGCGGGGCAAAAATGATTAGTAGCTTGTAACACCTGAAGGGTGTCAGCAAGCGGCGAGGCTTTGCAACACCGCCCGGCGGGAAAAAGACCGGCGGTTGGTAAACTTTTAGGTGTTACAGGGTAATAGTTTTGCGCGGACCCAACGCGCCCGTCAATTTCCGCCGGCGCCCGTTTGCGCCTGTCCCCTCCGGGTGCAAACGCCAACACAGTCAAGGCGCTCCCTATGACAGTACGCTTTTGTAGCCAAAAGCGTACAAAAGCTGTTGCCGGGCGTCCTCTATGAGGGAGAAAACGGAAAATGTATTTTTGCATATTTTACGAAGGTATGACAGGAAATGCTTGACAACCGCAAAATATATTATAAAATGTAAACATAAAATATTTTGTGATGATGAAAAGCAGTAAGTTCCCGATACGCTCAAGAGAGCCGGTGGCCGCTGTAAACCGGCGCGGAAGGGGCTGAATCCGTTTCTGAACTCTCCGGGACAGCAACCGGGCGCGGCTGACGGCCGTTAAAACGTCGTAAGGCTGTGCGAACGGCAAAACAAGGTGGCACCACGTGGGAAACTCCGTCCTTAATTTTTTAAGGGCGTTTTTTTATATATTCAATGATAAATCGTATATGACCGATTATGACTTCGGTTTTTCACCGCATCTTACGAAAAACGCGCCTTAAAACAAAGGCGGACAGCGCGAAAAGAAAAATTTTGGGAGGGGTTACCGGTGAAGATAATTGTCACGGAAAAGCTGGCGGAGGCCGGTGTGGAAGTGCTGCGGCAGGCCGGGGATATAGACGTCGATTTGCGGGTGGATATTCCACGGGACGAGCTGCTTAAGATCATAGACGGCTATGACGCCATGATCGTGCGCAGCAACACTGCGGTAAACGAAGAACTTTACAAAAAAGCGGGTAAATTAAAAGTAGTCGGGCGGGCCGGCAACGGGGTGGACAACATTGACATGCAAGGCGCCACCAGCCGCGGCATTATAGTCGTAAACACGCCTGATTCCAACAGCGTTTCCGCCTGCGAGCTGACCATCGCGCTTATGCTGGCCGCGGCGCGCAATATCGTGCGCCACCAGGACCGGCTGCGCAAAAAGGTTTGGAGCAGGAACGGGTTAATGGGCAAGGAACTTTTGGGCAAAACCGCCGGCATTATCGGCCTCGGGCGTATTGGAGCCCTGGTTTGCACCCGTCTGCAGGCTTTCGGTATGAAGGTCATAGCTTATGACCCCTATATAAGCGACAGCCGCTTCGCGAAACTCAACGCGGAAAAATGCGCCGAACTCAAGGACCTTCTGCCGCGGGCCGACTTTATTACCATTCATACGCCCAAGACAGAGGAAACCATCGGCATTATCGGCGCGGCGGAACTGGCGGCGGTGAAAGAAGGCGTCATCATAGTAAACTGCGCACGCGCCGGGCTTATTGACGAAGCCGCGCTGGGCGCGGCCTTGAAAGACGGGCGGGTAGCGGCTGCCGGCATAGACGTTCTGGCGGGAGAACCGCAGGCTGTGTCGCCTTTGATCGACTGCGAAAATATTACGGTTACCCCGCACGCCGGCGCCGATACTTTTGAGGCTCAGGCCAATGTTGGGCGGACGATTGCCGAAGAAGTGCTTGCGTCTTTGCGCGGCGAGATGGTAACTAACGCCGTCAACCTGCCCAATCTTTTGCCCAACGAACTTGGCCGGATGAAAAGTTATTTATATTTGTGCGAGGTTTTGGGCAAGTTCTATCATCAACTGGAAAAAGAACCGGTGGAAAAAATAGAGATTATTTACCAGGGGGAGGTCAGCGACCTGGAAACTTCCCTGCTTACGCGGGCAGTGCTTAAGGGTTTGTTTGAGCCGATCATGAAAGAGCGGGTCAATTATGTGAACTCTACGCTCATTGCGCAAAACAGGGGGATAGAAGCGGTTGAAAGCAAAAAAGTCGGCGGCGCCGACCTGAACAGGTCCGTAGAGGTTATAGTCAGCGGGCGCAGCAAAAATTTTTCCGCCGCCGGCACGGTTTTCAGCCGGAATGAATGTAAGATATTGCAGGTAAACGGCTATAGCCTTGACCTCAATCCAAGCCCCTGCATGTTGGTGGCGATGAACGAGGACAAACCGGGCATGATCGGACAAATCGGCACAATTTTGGGCGTAAGCAAGATAAATATCGCGACAATGCAGGTCAGCCGCGACAAAAATAACAACGCCATGATGGTTATGGCGGTCGATTCGGTGGTACCCCGTGAGGTGCTGAATATGATCGGCGGGGTTGACGGCATAAAAAAGGTAAGTTTTGTAAAATTATAGCGGGAAAGTGGTAAAACAAAGCGTTGAACGAGGCCTCATTCAGCGGGAGATTTCACGCCCGCTGAATGTTTGTCTGCGAAAGGGCAAAGCCGGCCGGAGAGGGTTAGTTCAGTGATAAAAAACGGCGAAAAAGCAGGCCGGTATTTTTCGCGCAAGGCGCCTTTGTCAGTAAAAGTTGACAAGCGGGCGCACTAATCCTATAATTAACCAAGAAGGCAACTTGCCGGCAAAGCCTGGACGCCGCGCCGCCAGGACGCGTTTTCGCCATTGGCCGGTTTCGGCTTCAGTTCCGCGCGAAACCGCCTTTTGCCATGCAAACGGCCGGGCAGACGACCATTTAGGAAAGAGGTATATTATGACGGAAAAAGAGACCATCTTAACGGCCGAAGGCTTGAAGAAACTTGAGGAAAAATTGGAGACGCTAAAATCCGTCCGGCGTTTGGAAGTTGCGGAAAGGATAAAACAGGCGATCTCTTTCGGCGATATAAGCGAGAAC
>JAISPA010000107.1 GCA_031275255.1 Acidaminococcales bacterium
TTCGGCATGGCCGCCTATTATGCCATGCGGGCCCTTGGACATGACATGATAGGGTTCGCCTTTTGCAGCGCCCGGCCGAGAATCGCCGTACACGGCGGCATCAGCCGCGCCCTCGGCACAAACCCCATTTGCGCCGCCATCCCGGCCGCCCGGGAGAATCCGGTAGTGTTCGATGCCGCCACCAGCAAAACCGCCTATAACAAAATAGTTTACGCCTTGCGGGAAGGGCGCGGGCTGGAAAAAGGCCTGGCCATTGACGCGCGCGGCCAGGACACGGACGACCCCGCCGCCGCGCTGCGGGGCGCCTTGCTCCCTTTCGGCGGCTATAAAGGCTCGGGCCTGGCGGTCATAGTGCAAATATTGTGTTCCCTGCTGACGGGCGCGGCTTTTCAATTTGACGAAAAAACGCACGGGCTGCGGGAAAACCCGGACAAAATCGGATTTTATTTTATGGCCGTCGACATTGCCGCCTTTCAGCCGCCGGAACTGTTTAAAAAATCGGTCGACTTGCTGGCGCGGCGTTTAAAAAACTCGCAAAAAACAAGCGGGCAGGGTACAATATATATGCCGGGCGAATTGGAGTACCTGGCCCATGCCGAACAATCGGCGCGCGGCCTGATACTGGGAGAAGGCGTAGCGGCCGATTTGGACGCTTTGCGCCGGGAATTGGCGCTGGACGGCAATGTGGCGGATTGTTTGGCTTCCGCCGGCTGAAGGGGGCTTCTTTCCCCCTGCGCGGCGCCAAGATCTTCGGAAAAGAGGATGCGTGATGCATAATGATTTTGATGAATTGCTCAACCGCAAAGGCACTGACTGCCTGAAATGGGATGGCTGCGCCGCGCGTTTCCCCGGGCTTGACACGTCGGGCGCCCTGCCCATGTGGGTGGCGGACGCGGATTTTCGCGCGCCGCGGGAAGTTGTCGAACGCCTGACGCAAATGGCTGGTTTTGGCGTTTACGGCTATCCCGCGCCGCTGCGCGAGGAATTTGCCGGCGCGCTTAAAAGCTGGCTGCACAGACGGCACAAGTTGGAAATTAAAAAAGATTGGGTGCTTTTCTCGCCCGGGGTGGTACCGTCGCTCAACATCGCCATTCAAACCTTTACCGACGAAAAGGACGGCATAATAATCCAGCCGCCGGTTTACTACCCTTTCAAAAGATCAATAGAAGCCAACAGGCGCAAGGCGATAAACAACCCGCTTATTTATAAAGACGGCCGCTACCTCATGGATTTTGACGGTTTGGCGGAAAAAGCGGCGGACAAAAACAACAAAATGCTGATACTCTGCTCGCCGCACAACCCGGTGGGGCGGGTCTGGGAGGAAAGCGAACTGCGGCGGTTAAGGACTGTTTGCGCCGAAAACGGCGTTTTGCTGTTCTCCGACGAAATACATTCGGACATTGTCTTTGCCGGCCATACCCATCTGCCGGCGCTGGCCCTGGGAACGGAAAAAATCGTAACAGCCTTTTCCATGAGCAAAACTTTCAACCTGGCCGGCCTTCACGCATCGGCGGTCGTCATCCCCGACGCTTTGTTGCGCCAAAAATTCAGGGACTGGCTGCGCAGAAGCAGCATGGAAAGCGGTGGCAGTTTCGGCGTGCAGGCCTTTATCGCCGCCTGCCGGTACGGCGAACCGTACCTTGAAGAAATGCTTTCGTACATAGAGGAAAGTATTTCTTTCGCCAGGGAATTTACGGCAAAAAACATCCCGTGCGCGCGCTTCGTAAACATGGAAGGCACTTATCTGGCCTGGCTGGACTTTAACGGTTCCGGCCTTGCCCCTGACGTCATAGACAAAACCGTTGTCGAAAAAGCCAAAGTGCTGGGCGACCTGGGGCGGTGGTTCGGCGAGGAGGGCGCCGGCTTTGTCCGGCTGAATTTCGCCTGCCCCCGGGCAATCGTCAAACAGGCGCTGGAAAATTTGCAAAAAGCGTTTCAAGCTTAAAAATGAAAACCCGGCAAAGCCGGGAAGTAGCATTAGTGTAAGCGGATAAAACTATCGCGGGCAATTTAACTTGCAATTTTCAAATAACCACAGGCCTGCAATATTTTCTTGACAAGCGGGCGGGCAGCGTGTACAATACAATACAATTACATACACCTGATACTGGTCCCCGGCTAAAATCGTGGCATCTTTGCGGCTAATTTGCCACGCGGGCAAGGCTTGCCTCGCCCCTGCGAATGTTGCCTGCGGTTTGCGCCTCGCCGGGCGGCAATTCACTTCGCAAATCTTATCCATGCTTTTAGCCGGGGAACAGTATAAACCGTTGACGCGGAGATAACGGCGCATGTGCGGTTACAGAGAGCGGGAGCAAGCTGGGAGCCCCGTACAACGCAGTACGTCAAATGGACCGCTGAGGGCGCGGGGAACAGAGATTTCTCTTAGTATTCCGCGACGTTGCGCATACGTCAGTTGCGGGGGATATGATGGTATCCCGTAAGGCGCGCGGGTTTTTCGTCCGCGAAGCAAGGTGGCACCGCGGTTGATTCTATCACCCGTCCTTGACAAAATTTTTAGTCGGGGACGGGTTTTTCATGTCCCCGGGAAAGGAACCGCAAATGATAAGGCCCACACTCAAAGAAACACGCGAACTGGCCAAAGGGCACACTCTCGTACCGGTGGCGCTGGAGGTGTTTTCCGATTTGACTACCTCCATGCGGGTACTGAAAAACTTGAGCGAAAGGGGGGAAAGTTGTTATCTTCTGGAAAGCGTCGCCACCGGCGACGCCTGGGGCCGCTATTCTTTCCTCGGCTGCGGCCCGGAATTTATTTTGCGCGGCTGTGACGGAAAAGTGGCGGTGGAACGCGGCGGCAGAAAAGAAGCCGTTGCGGGCGCGCCGCTGAAAGTCCTTGCGCAGGCTTTCGAGAGTTTCAAAAGCCCGCGCGTAGAATG
>JAISPA010000112.1 GCA_031275255.1 Acidaminococcales bacterium
GCGGCGCGAAATAAATCCTGTCAACAATAAGTTCGGATACATCGCCGTTATCGACAGTGAGGGCAATATCAAGCCTTTCGGCGGGCTGGCCGTTCCAATTGTCCTGTTCCTGTCCCGCAACCGCACCGTTCTTGTTCTTAAGCCGTTGGCTTAAATTCTCTTTTATTTCTTCAATGCTGGCGGAAGCGGCAAGAGTTACCAATTGCGAACGCTCCAACCACTCGATTTTTGCGTTTTGTTTGCCGTCGGTGCTTTTCTCGGAATGCCTGGTTTCTTTTATCTGCGCTTTATTTGCCCGCAATACGTCATTTACCTCGGCCTGCAAGGCAAGCGCCGGTTCTTTGTAGTCAACGCCGCGCCCGCTCGTCTGCGTGCCGCGTCCGTCCTTTGCCGGCGTGGCTTTAGGCGGGCTTTCTGTCTTAAAATAATAATAAGCTCCTGCGGCCGCGGCGCAGACGAGCAAAAGTATGGATAAAAGCCGCGCGAGCCTCAATTTTCTTTTTTTCATGCGGTGTTCTTCGCTTTCCGCCGCCACAACCACCGTCCGCGCCGCGAATCCGGGCGGCTGCTACGCCCGCGGGTGTGTCCGGTCATATATGTCGCGCAAATGTTTTTTCGTCAGATGGGTGTAGATTTGGGTGGTCGAAATGTCCGCGTGTCCGAGCATTTCCTGCACAACCCTTAAATCGGCGCCGTTTTCCAAAAGATGCGTAGCAAAAGAATGGCGCAGGGTGTGGGGAGTAATTTCCTTTGTTATGCCGGCGCTCTTGGCGTATTTTTTCAGGATAAGCCAAAACCCCTGCCGGGTCAGACGCCGGCCTTCCGCATTCAAAAAAAGGGCGGCGCTGCCTTTATCCTTGGCGAGAAGCGGACGGGCGTTTTCCAAATAATCCCGCAAACAAACGCGCGCCGCATCCCCTATGGGAACAAGCCGTTCTTTCGCTCTTTTGCCGAAGCAGATTATATAATTGGCTTCCGTATTGATGTTTTCGTAATTTATCCTTGTCAATTCGGAAACTCTCATGCCTGTCGCGTAAAGCATCTCCAACATGGCGCGGTCGCGCAGCCCTTTGGCGCTCGTCGTTTCCGGCTGGCCCAAAAGCGTGTCAATTTCGGCGGCGGAAAGTATTTTGGGCAAATGCAGGGATTTGCGCGAGGAAGATATGGCCTCCGCAGGATTGGCGGCGATCAGCTTTTCTTCCCGCAAAAAGGCAAAGAAAGACTTCAAAGCCGCTACCCTGCGGGTAACGGTCGATGCGGACAAAGCATCTTTACGCTCTTTCTGCAAAAATGCTTTGATAAGGTCAGGCGTAACATCTTCAACGGAGTTTACGGCATGATCGCCGGCGAAAAGAAAAAACTTTCTTATGTCAGAAGCATAGGCCGAGATTGTGTTTACGGAAAAACCTTCTTCCACCTGCAAATACTGCAAAAAAATTTTTAACGCTTTTTCCAAATCTCTCGCCTCGTTATGCTATTTATCACTAAACTGACTCTCTGCGGCAAATTTAGCTTGCCCTTTCGATGGCCGGGCATTAGCGGGCGTGGAATCTCCCGCTGCGTGAAGTATAGTTATTTCTGCTGTTCTGCCGGCGGTTTGCCGCAGGGGGGCCTCTCCGGCGACATTATCTGCATGGCCTGCAAAGGCGTGATGGTCGAAATAGCGTGTTTGTAAATGAGCTGCTGCTTGCCGTCATTTTCCAGAATGACCGTAAAATTGTCAAATCCCCTTACTAAGCCTTTGAGTTGAAAACCGTTGACAAGGTAAACGATCACCGCGACGTTTTCTTTTCGTACTTGATTGAGAAAGCTGTCCTGCAAGTTTATGCTTTTGCTTGCTGTTACCATATCTATCCCCCCAAATTTGAACCGGTTGCCGCGGAAAACTTGCGGCGTGTTCCTTTGCCCAGGAAAACAGAGGAATTATCGCGTGTTTTATCGCCAAACCAATCGGCGTTTCCCTAATTTATTTTACTCCAGTTTCACCCGTTCCACAAGTTTTCGCAGATAATATTCGCGAGTTTTTCACAATCTGAGCTCTTATCCGCTTTCAGCCATTTAATATAAGGCATCCGCCTGTACCAGGTAAGCTGGCGTTTGGCGAAGCGCCTGGTGTTTCTGGCGACAAGCCGCATACATTCGGGCAGCGTGCAGGCGCCGTCTATATATTCAATTACTTCTTTATAGCCGATGCCGCGCATGGCCGCCGCCCGCCTGTCTACGCCCGCATCAAGCAGGCGCAGCACTTCGCCGACCAGTCCGGCGGCAAACATATTTTCCACCCGCTCGTTTATTTTCGCGTATAAAAAATCCCTGTCCATGTAAAGCCCGAATACCCGCGCATCATAAACCAATTCCCGCTGCTTTTCCCGCGATATCCCTTTGCCGAGTGTGGCGGCTTCTATCGCCCTTATAACGCGCCGCCGATTGTTGGGATGTATGCCGGAGGCGATTTCAGGCGACAGCGCGCGCAAACGGGCAAACAGCGCCTCATCCCCGAATCTGTCCGCGAAAGACTCAAGCCGCGCGCGCAATGCCGGATCCGCTTCCGGCGCCGAAAAATCATACCCTTCCAGCAGCGAACGGATGTAAAGTCCCGTCCCGCCCACCAGCAGCGGAAACAGCTTCCGGCTGTTGAGTTCTGTTATAATGCGCGCGGCTTCTTTTTGAAACAGCGCCGCATTGAAATTTTCATCCGGCCGCAGAATATCAATCAGATGATGCCGCACCAGATTCAATTCGTCCGCTCCCGGTTTGGCTGTACCGATGTCCATCCCCCGATAGACCAGCATGGAGTCGCCCGATATTATTTGCGTACCAAGCTTTTGCGCGAGCAAAATTCCGAGTTTACTTTTACCGGCGGCGGTCGGGCCGAGAATGACGAGCAGTTTGTTCTTCATCCGCCAGCCTCCAGCACCGCGTATTTTAATTTGCTGTAGCGGCCGTCGCCGGTAAGGCAATCTAAAAATCGGGGTAAACATTCTCCGGTTTCAAGGATTTTTATTACCACCTTATGGGCGGCGACCCTCTTTGCTTCGGCGAGCAGCGCATCGTCTAATTTTAAGGCCTGGGCCACCGGACGCAATGGTTTCATGTTGTGGGATTTTTCCAAAACGCGCTCAAACATCGGATCAAAATAAACTATATCGAAAGATTTGTCCGCCGCTTTTTTAAGATAAGCCAAGGCGTCGGAGGACACCACCCGTATCCGGCGCATGGCCTCGGTCAGTTCCCCGTCGCCGGCCCGGTAATTGGCCAGCCCTTCCCTTATCACAAATGCCACGGGTTTAACCGCCTCAACTCCCACCACAAGTCCTTCGCGCCCAACCGCCCAGGAAGCGACGCAGGCGTCGGCGGCCAGCCCCAGCGTACAGTCTAGTACGCTCATGCTCTTTTTCAGTCCCATAGCGTTTACCATCCTGTCGCCCGCGCCCGCCCGCAGGTTCTCTATACGCCGCACGCTCATGCCCGGATGAAAAAACAGCCGGCCGCCGGCCGAATGTAGTTCCGGGCCGTTGGCGGTGGCGACCAAAGCGCCGGCAAAGCCGCCGCGCGCAATAAATTCGTCGAGCGTTCCTTTGTCCCGCCCGATAAACGGCAGCCCCAGTTCTTCGCTCCATGCCCGCGCTTTGCCCGTCAGGCCGGGCGACTCGTTTTTGCCTACGGTAACCGCAAAATCCACCTAAGTCCTCTTGAACATCCGGCCGAGTTCCTGTTCGGAATACCTGATTATGACCGGCCGCCCGTGCGGGCAGGTAAAAGGATGTTTGGCGTCCATCAGCTGCGCGATGAGTTCGCGCATCTGCCTCATGTTAAGAGTCTGCCCGCCTTTAATCGCCGCCCGGCAGGAGGCCATAGCCACCAGCTCACTCCGCAGTTCCCCCGGATCGGGGTTCTTCATTCCGGCAATAAAAACCAGCGCCTGCCGGACAAAACTCTCCAATTCGTCGGCTGCTAAATCGGCCGGCACGGCAGTCAGTTTGAGGGCATCGGGTCCCGCCGCTTCCAAATCAAAGCCCAGGGATTTGAAAGTTTGATTATGGGCAAGCGCCAGATCAGCTTCCTTTGCAGGCAACTGTATATAGACAGGCAAAAGTAGCTCCTGTACCGGCATATCGTCTTTGCTTTCGGTCAGCCGGTCAAAAATAATCCGTTCATGGGCGGCGTGCTGGTCTATGATATAAAGGCTGTCTTCGGATTGCGCCGCTATGTACGTGCGCGCTATCTGCCCCAGCGGCCATAGCAAATGAGCGTCGGAAAGCTCTGCTTCCTGTTCCGGCGCGGCGCTTATCAGCGGCAATTTTTTTCGGCCAGCAGCGCGGCGCGCTCGGCGAAAAAATCGCGCGCCGTCTGCTTGCCGTAAACCGTAACTTCCTCCCTGGCAACAAAAGGCGTCTCTTTCCATATATCCATCTGGTAATACACAGGCGCGGCACGCTTTATTTCCTGCTTCGCCGTCCGGTTCGGCACACCGCTTTCCGCCCGCGTCTCGACGGGTTTTACCCCGTCTCGCAGCGGCCGCGCCAAAGCATCGGAAAACGCCCGGTACACCGCGCGGTACACGCCCTGTTCGTCGCTGAACTTTATCTCGCTCTTTTGCGGGTGTACGTTAACGTCTGTTTGCTCTGTAGCAAGTTCCAGCACCGCGACCGCGAAAGGATAACCGTTTTTGGGCAGTTGCGACTGATAGGCGTGGTCAAGCGCGCGGGCAATGAACCGGCTGGTTATGACGCGCCCGTTCGCGATCATGGTCTGCCACTGGCGGGAGCTTTTAAGAAGGGAAGGTTTTCCGGCGCAGCCGGTGATTTTAAACCCGTCTTTTTCGTAATTTACCGGCAGCAGTTCTTCCCTGGTTTTGGCGCCAAAGATGCTCTCTATCGCGTCGGCTAAATACCCGCCGCCCGGCGTGGCCAAAACCTGCCGCCCGCCGCTGACAAGAGAGAATCTGACGTCAGGCCTCGACAAGGCGAGTTTTTCCACAACTTCGCTTACATAGCGGCTTTCCGTGCTTTCTGTACGCAAAAACTTACGCCTGGCGGGAATGTTGAAGAATAAATCCTCGACGATCACGCTTGTGCCTATTCCGGCGCCGGTCTTTGTCACATCCTGGTCTTCTCCGCCCGTGAGCGTAACCTTAACGGCAAACTCCGCGTCCGGCGGGCGGGTCAGCAGGGAAAACCTCGATACGGACGCGATGCTGGGCAGGGCCTCGCCCCGGAACCCCATGGTCTTAACGGACATAAGGTCGCTTTCCGCCCTGATTTTACTGGTAGCGTGGCGCAACACGGACAGACGGGCATCCTCTTCCGACATGCCTGCGCCGTCGTCGGTAACGCGGATATATTTTACGCCGCCGCCGGCGATTTCGATTTCGACCGCGCGCGCCCCGGCATCCAAAGAATTTTCAATCAGCTCCTTGACGACCGAAGCCGGCTTTTCCACGACTTCGCCTGCGGCTATTTTGTTTGCCGTATTGGCGTCAAGCAATATTATCCTGTTAGCCATCAGGGAATACCCGCTTCCTTTTTTGCTTCCTTTTGCAGGGCATACAGTTTGTTCATGGCTTCAATAGGCGTCATGGCGGCTACGTCAAGTTCCAGAAGCTCCCTGCTGAGCGCGCCGGCGAAAAGCGTCTCCTGCCGGGGAAAAGGCTCCTGCCTTGGCGGTTCGCCGGTGGGCGTCTCACCCGAATATTCATTGAGCAGGCGCTGCGCCCTTGCCAGAAGGCTTTTAGGCAGACCGGCCAGTTGCGCCACATGTATGCCGTAGCTCTTGTCCGCTCCTCCGGGAATGATGCGCCGCAGAAAAACCACTTCGCCCCCCTTTTCCCTGACCGCGACCGAACAATTGCGCAGCCCGTCAAGCTGGTTTTCCAGTTGTATGAGTTCATGGTAATGGGTGGCGAAAAGCGTTTTTGCGCCTATTTTGGAGTTTATATATTCAATAACCGCCTGTGCTATGCTCATGCCGTCATAGGTACTGGTGCCGCGTCCTACTTCATCGAGAATGATCAGGCTGCGTTCGGTCGCACGGTTTAAGATCTGCGCGACCTCGGTCATTTCCACCATAAAGGTGCTTTGCCCGCTGGCCAGATCGTCGCTGGCGCCCACGCGGGTGAATATGCGGTCAACCGGACAGATAGAGGCCTGCCTTGCCGGGATGAAGCAGCCGATCTGCGTCATCAGCACAAGCAGGGCGGTCTGGCGCATGTAAGTTGACTTGCCGGCCATATTGGGCCCGGTTATTATCAGCATACGATGATCGCCCATGTTGAGGAACACATCGTTGGGAACAAACAATTCTTGCCGCAGCAGCCGTTCCACCACCGGATGGCGTCCGTCCTTGATTGCTATTTCCTGGCGGCCGTTCAATTCCGGGCGTATATATTTATATTTGTCCGCGGCGGCGGCAAGCGACAGATAAACGTCTATGGACGCCAGCACTCGGGCGGTGTTTTGCAGGCCGGCCGTATGTTCCCGCACTTTTTCGCGCAGACAGTTGAAAATATGATATTCCAACTGCTCTATTCGTTCCTGTGCGCCGAGAATCCTGTTTTCAAACTCTTTAAGTTCAGGCACGATATATCTTTCCGCATTGGCAAGCGTCTGTTTGCGGACAAAATTGTCGGGTACGGCGCCGAGGTTTGACCTGGTAATTTCGATATAATAGCCGAATACCTTGTTGTAGCCTATTTTAAGATTCTTAATGCCGGTAAGGGTACGCTGCTTTGCCTCAAAATCGTTCATCCACTCCTGGCTGTCGCGGGAAATGCGCCGCAAACCGTCCAGTTCCAGATCATACCCTTCCCTGATCATGCCGCCTTCGCGCACGGAAAAAGGCGGGTCGTCAACCAGGGCACTGAACAGGAGGCTGCGCAAAGGGGAGTGCAGTTCCAAAGAACCGCCGAGCTCGTGCAATTTGCCGCCCCGCGCGTTGTTCAGGGCCAGCCTGATATCCGGCAGCGCCGCCAACGAAGCGGACAGCGCCGCCAAGTCGCGGGCGTTGGCGCTGCCTACTTCTATCCGCGAAAGTATGCGTTCCATATCGCTGATCAGCGCTAATTGCGTTTTCAGCAATTCTCGCAAATGAAATTCATCCAGCAATTCGGCGATAACCTGCTGGCGGGCTATGATCGCGGCTGGATTCAGAAGCGGCGCCTCTATCCAGCGTTTAAGCTGCCGGCCGCCCATGGCGGTCTGCGTAAAATCAAGAATATCCAGCAGGGTGTCCTTGCGCGAGCCGTCGCGCATGTTCCGCAAAAGCTCAAGATTGCGCGCGGCGGCGGCGTCAAGCAGCATGGCCGTTTCATAGTTTAGTTCGCTCAAATTGCCGATATGCGACAAATCAGACTTCAAAAGCGTGTAAAGATAGGACAGGAGGCAGCCGACGGCCGTTTTTGCTTCTGCGGGCAATTTGTGTCCGGGGAAATGTTTGAAGGTCAATGCTTCCGCTCCATCCAAATCCTCCGGGCAATAAAGGCTGAAAGAACATCCCGGCAGTTTTTTCCGGCAAAAACTTTCCAAAGCCGCCCAGTTTTCGACCTTTCCCACATTTACTATTTCCGCCGGCGCTATTTGGCAAATAAGATCCCGCGCCTTTTCCCCGCGGGAACCGCCCCGGCAGGCCGCCCACAGACATTCGCCGGTGGAAACGTCCGCGGCGGCGAAAGCTAAACAGCCGGCTTCCTCATAGAGCAAGGCAAGATATTGATTGGTTTTCTCCTCCAGCAGCAGCTCGTTCATCGCCGTGCCCGGCGTAATTATTTTGATGACCTCGCGTTTTACCAGCCCCTTGGCTTCTTTGGGGTCTTCCACTTGTTCGCAGATAGCTATCTTGTAACCTTTTTTGATAAGCCTGGCAATATAGCCGTCGGCGGAATGATACGGCACGCCGCACATGGGGATGCGCTCATCCGCGCCGCCCTCGCGCGAAGTGAGCGTAATATCAAGCTCGCGCGACGCCAGATGGGCGTCATCAAAAAACATCTCATAAAAATCGCCTAAACGGAAAAAAAGTATTTCGCCCGGATGACGGCTTTTGATTTCCTGATATTGATTTATCATGGGAGTATAGTTTTGATTGTCCATTGGCAAGCCTCTTTGTTTGTCAAAATCACCGCTCCGCTATCGTCCCTTTTAATATCCAGGTCTGGCCGGAAGTTATTTTTACCGGCACTGTTTCGCCTGCCGCCAGAGAACGGCTGCCCGGGGGAAATACGACTATCTTGTTGGTGCGTGTTCGCCCTGACAAATTGTTTTCATTTGTTTCGCTTACGCCTTCCACCATCACCTCTTGCACGCTTCCTGCCAATTTGCGGTTAATGTCGAGGCTTATCTTGTTTTGCATCTGCATCAGGGCCGTCAGCCGGGCTTTTTTGACCGTTTCCGGCACTTGCCCGTCCATGCCGGCGGCCGGCGTACCGGAGCGCGGCGAATACATAAAGGTATAGGCGGCGTCATAACGTACGCTTTCCACCAGGGATAAAGTATCGGCGAAATCTTTTTCCGTCTCGCCGGGGAACCCCACAATAATATCGGTGGTAACGCTCGCGTCGGGAACATGGCGGCGCACCGACTCGACAAGGCGCAAATAGCCGTCCCGGCTGTACCCCCTGTTCATGGCTTTCAGCACACGGTCGCCGCCCGCCTGCACAGGCAAATGAAAATGTTCGCAGATACGCCGCCCGCCGGCCACCGCCTTTATAACGTCTTCTCCC
>JAISPA010000141.1 GCA_031275255.1 Acidaminococcales bacterium
CTTCGCTTGCCATTTTTTGCCATTCCTTTCTTTCTGTCTATCTATATAAACAACTTTATCACAAAACATACCAGGGCGTTCAGCGGGAGCCGCTTAACCCGCTGGGTGAAGTTTCGTTCAAGTGGAAAATTGCCTTGGGAAAATACAGCCTTTGCTGTTATTATATATTATTCAATTAATATCCACAACTACCTGCCAAAGCGCAGTTAAATATTTTGCTGAAATGAAAAAGTTTCTTTATCACAGGTTGACCAGCCCTAACCCTTTTGCCTCCATCGGCGGCGAAAATCATAGGCTGGTGGAATTCGTTTGACAGTATTAATACTGTTCCCCGGCTAAAATCATGGCATCTTTGCAGCTGATTTGCCGCACACTCTGTTGCAAATTCTCGCCGAACATCCGGGTTCGCCTGCATTTTGCGCCTCGCAGGGCGGTAAATCAACTCGCAAATCTTATCCATGTTTTGACCGGGGTAAGTGTGATAATCTTTATCTTATGCTGCTGCCAAATTAAAAACATTCTAATATCCGGCTGCGGCCAGTAATGCCACGCATGACAGCGCGGGATAAAAAACAGATAATAGAGCAAAAACGCTCAATCACTATACCGGTAGTCTGAAAAGTCTTATTGCGGACTCCCCGGTTATGAATTTCTTCCCAAATCTGCTCAGGATGCAGCATAACCCGCCCTTTGGAACCCGCCGGTTAAAGATGAATAAGCAAAATGCTGACCGTCCACGGCGCATTTTGCATTTGCCTAGTCCGCGGTTGAGCTAATTGTGCCGGTTCTCGAAAAACGAACTGCGTTTGCCAGAGAGGGTCGGTTCAGTGATAGATATAAAGAGAGATTCCGGCAGACGGCCGGTGTTTTTTTATTCCCGGCAATATTGTTTAAACCCTATTTTATAGTAGTCGTTGCCTTCGCTGTCGATGACCACGATCGCCGGGAAATCCTCGACGACCATTTCCGCGAGCGCCTCAGAAGCAAGGTCTTCATAGTCAACCACCCGGTAAGATTTTACCGTTTGCGCTATGAGCGCGGCCGCGCCGCCGATCGCGGCAAAGTAGACCGCGCCGCAGCGTTTTATCGCATCAATCACTTCCTGTCCGCGCAAACCCTTGCCGATCATGCCTTTCATGCCGAGGCTGAGAAGTTCCGGCGAATATTTGTCCATCCGCCCGCTGGTGGTAGGGCCCGCCGACCCGATCGGCTGGCCGGGTTTGGCGGGGGACGGCCCCACATAGTAGATTATTTGCCCTTTTATATCAAAAGGCAGTTTGCCGCCTTGGGCGAGCGTCTCCGACATGCGCTTATGCGCGGCGTCGCGTGCGGTGAAAATAGAGCCGGTAATCCTGACGCTGTCGCCCGCTTTCAGGCTGCGCGCAACGGCATCCGTGAGGGGCGTCGTTATTTTAATGATTTTTTTCTCCGCCATCTTCCCAGCCTCCTAAAGTTCTATTTCCGCATGGCGGCTGGCATGACAATTGAGATTTACCGCCACCGGCATCTGCGCTATGTGCGTAGGGAAATATTCTATTTTCACCGCGACGGCGGTTATCCGGCCGCCCAAGCCCTGCGGGCCTATACCGGTATTATTGACTTTTTCCAATATGTCGGCTTCCATTTTGGCGTAGCGCGGATCGGGGTTTACGTCATCTAACGGGCGCAGGAGGGATTCTTTGGCCAAAAGCGTCGCTTTTTCCATCGTTCCGCCGATGCCTATGCCGACCACTACCGGCGGGCAGGGATTGGAACCGGCGATTTTTACCGTGTCGACAGCAAATTTGATTATGCCTTCCGGCCCGTCGGAAGGTTTGAGCATTTTCAGCCCGCCCATATTTTCACTGCCTGCGCCCTTGACGGCCAGCCGCAGTTTAAGCTTACCGCCCGGCACGATCCGCGTGTGTATGATGGCCGGCGTATTGTCAAGGGTATTCTTGCGGTCAAACACCGGGTCGTTCACAGAGGATTTGCGCAGATACCCTTCCGTGTAACCAAGCGCTACGCCTTTATTGATCGCGTCTTCAAAGCCGCCTTCTATCCTTACGTCCTGCCCCACGTCGGCGAATACCACCGTAAGGCCCGTATCCTGGCAAAGAGGCACATTTTCCCTGCCGGCAAAGTCGGCGTTATCGACGATGGTTTGAATTATCTCCCGGCCGAGCGGGGATTCTTCTTTTTTGACCGCTTCCTGCAAAGCGCAGTACATGTCTTTGGTCAGATAGTAATTTACATCTATGCAAAGTTTTTTTACCGCCTGGGTTATGCTGTCAGCAGTTACCGTCCTCAACAGATGCGCCCCCTTCATTCTCCCCTGAGTTTCTTTACCCGCGCCAGCGTATTGTCGTAAACTTCCCGCGCGTCAACTTTGCGGCGTGCGACGCCTTGTTCCACGGCGGTTTTGGCCACGGCCGCGGCCACTGTCGGCGCCACTCTCGGGTCAAAAGCGTCCGCCACCACATAATCCTCGCGCAGATCCTTTTCCTCCACCAGATTGGCCAGGGCGTAAACCGCGGCGGCCTTCATTTCTTCCGTTACCTGGCGGGCCCTCACGTCAAGCGCACCGCGAAATACCCCCGGGAACACCATTACGTTATTTATCTGGTTGGGATGGACGGAAAGGCCGGTTCCCGCCACTTTAACTCCGGCGGCCTTGGCCTCGTCATAATCTATCTCCGGCACCGGATTGGCGCAGCCGAACACCACGGCGTCCTTGTTCATGGTCTGCATAAGCTCTTTGGTGAAAAGGCGCGGCCCGGACAAACCTATGAGCACGTCGGCCCCCTTGGCCGCCGCGGCTAAATCGCCTTTTATTTTGCCTTTGTTGGTATTTTTCGCAACTTCCAGTTGGATTCTGTTGAGCT
>JAISPA010000202.1 GCA_031275255.1 Acidaminococcales bacterium
CAACTTCGCTCTGTAACCTGCTCGCACTCGTGCACCTTGAAGATGGAGGCGATAGGCTTTTTGCTTTCTGCCGTCAATAAAAGCGGCGCATAATTCACATGCACAGTTAGTTTCGGCGGTGCAGCTGCGGCCGCGCCTGACAAAAAACACGCAAAAACATTTATATCTTCTTCGTTTGATAAGACAAATATATGGGGAATGACGGTAACCGATAGTATGATATTCCGGCGGGTGAATTTAGTTGAAATTGCGCGCGATCGAAACAGTCGGGTTTAAATCTTTTGCCGATAAAATAGAACTGAATTTTGTTGACGGGATAACCGCGATAGTCGGACCCAACGGTAGCGGGAAAAGCAATGTGTCCGACGCCGTAAGATGGGTGCTGGGCGAGCAGAGTATGCGCGCCTTGCGCGGCAATTGCATGGAGGATGTTATATTTTCCGGCAGCGGCAGGCGGCACGCTTTGAATATGGCCGAAGTTACCCTCTGTTTCGCCAATACCGACGGCACGCTGCCGGTAGCCTTTCAGGAAGTCAGCGTCAGCCGCCGCATATTCCGAACAGGCGACAGCGCCTATTTTATCAATAAAACGCCCTGCCGGCTGAAAGACGTACATGATCTTTTTGCCGATACTGGGCTGGGGCGCGGTTCGCTTTCCATTATCGGGCAGAACAAAATAGACGAAATACTCAACAACCGGCCGGAAGACCGGCGCGCCCTGTTTGAGGAGGCGGCCGGCATAACCCGTTACAAGTGGCGCAAGAAAGAGGCGGCGCGCAGGTTGGAGGAGACTGAGAACAATATAATCAGGCTCAACGACATTCGCTTTGAACTTAACGGGCGATTGGAACCCATGCGTGAGAGCGCCGAAAAAACCAGGCAATACAATGAACTGTCGCAGGAATTGAAAGAATACCGCATTACGGCTTTTCTTCGCAAAATCGACCATTCGGACAATATGCGGCAAACCGCCCGGGTGCAGCTTGACGAGCTTAAACAGGAAGAAGAAACTTTGGCGGCCGACGGCAATATTAATGATAACAAAATATTTATGCTGGTCGGGGAATTGGAAAAAGTCTCTTCAGACATGCGGGGCATACAGCAAAAAATGGCCGACATTCAAGCGGCGATAGAAAAACTGTCTGGACAAAAAGCGGTTTTGGCCGAACGCATCCGGCAGAATGAGGAAAGAGCCGCCGGCGTTAATGAAAACAAATCGCGTCTGGCAAGCGGCGAAGCCGAGTTGGCAAAGGAACTTTGCGATATAAAAGCCCGCCTGGCCGGGCAAAAAAAGGGTGAAAAGGCCGCCGGCGAAGATAAAGAGCGGGAACAGGCCAGGCTTTTGGAAACAGACCGGCAGATTGCCGAAACAGAAAAAGAGCAGCGGGAGGAACAAAATGATATTTTTGAGCGCAAGCGCAATATTTTGCAGCTCAATAACGACATTCGCGCTATAGAAACCGCTTTTAACGTAAACGTACGCCGAAAAGAAAGGCTGATGAGAGAAAAGGCCGGTATAGAGGAAAACATTCATTCTTTGCGGGCGGAAATAGACGGCTATCTTAAAGCGCTGGCGCGGCATGAGGAAGAAAAGAAAAAACTCTTGGGTTACAGCCGGGAAAACGGCAAAGAAAGCGATTCATTAAAAAACCGTTCGCAGGCGTTGTCCGGTCAGGAAAAAAAGACGGAAGCGGACATGCTCTCGTTAAAAGCCAGAACCGGCGTACTGGAAAAATTGCAGTCCGAATATGACGGGTTCAGCGGCAGCGTAAAACGCCTGATGACGGCCCGCGCTCCCTGGCGGCAAAAACTCGTCGGCACGGTCGCCCAGTTGATTGACGTTCCCGCGCAGTACGTACCGGCAATCGAAATCGCCTTGGGAGCTTCCATACAGAATATTGTTACCGAAGACGATCTGAGCGCCCGGCAGGCGATAGAATTTTTAAAAAGCGAAAAAGCGGGCCGGGCCACTTTCCTGCCTTTGAACAGGTTGCGGATTGCCGCTGTCGGCAGCGATGATTTGGCGTTAGTTTCCGCTTGCGGCATCATCGGTTTCGCCGATAAATTGGTTGAGTGCGCCGCTAAGGTACGGCCGGCCGTGGAATTTTTACTTGGGCGGACGCTGATTGCGGCTGATCTTGACGCCGCTTTAAAGATCAGACATTCCGGCCGTCTGCGCATCGTAACCTTGGACGGCGACGTCATATACGCCGGGGGGACAATGAGCGGCGGTTCCCGCAGCGGCAGGGAAAGCGGTTTTCTGTCGCGCAAGCAGGAAATTGCCGAAAACGAAAAAAAACTTTTGGACATGGGAAATAGGCGCGATGAGCTGGCGCGGGAAAAAGAAGATATATCAGCCGCGATAATTGCCGTAGAGAAGAAAATCGAAACAAATATTGGAAAAATCAATAATATGGAAGTGGAAACAGCTAAAACTACCGCCCATCGCAATGAAGCCGAAAAAAACAAAAAGCAGCTTGAACTTGGCCTGGCGACTCTTGCTTTTGAGTATAACGAAATAGTCAATGAGGACGGCAAGCTGACAACCGAGTTGGAGCGGCTTACAGCCGCCAGAGGCGCCGCCGAAGCGGAGGATTTGGGAAAATACGGTCTGTCCGACAAACTGAAAAATCGTCTGGAAGAATTAAAGACAAGCCGAGAAGCGATCAGGCTTCAATATAATGATGCGAGTATCCGTTACGAAACAGCGCAAAAAGCCACGGAACTGTTGGCTGAGCAATACGACGGCCTGACGGCGCGTGTGCGGCAGGCCGCCGCCGAAGGCGAGCGGCTTGAACGCGAACTGAGTAATTTTCGCGATACCGTCGCTTTATCGCTGGCGGAACAGGAGCGGCTGGAGGCGCGCATCCTGAAAGAAGGACAGGAACTTGACGCTGTAAAAGGCCGCTTGGACGAGGCCGCCGCGGAGCAGCTGCGTTTGCTGCCGCTGCAGGCGCAGCTGGAAAAAACCGGCAAAGAGATCAAGAACAACCTTAATTCCGTGCAAAGCCGGCTGCGCAACGCCGAAACAATCTTTGTACGCTACGAAACAGAATTGAACATGGCGATTGAACAGTTAAAAGATTCTTACGCGCTGGACGTTGATGAGGCCAGAAAGTTTTACCGCGGCGATTTCGCCGAAAGCGTTTTGGAGGACCAACTGGCCGGGGTGGAAGAACGCTTAACCCTGTTAGGACCGGTAAACCCGGCGGCGATTGAGGAGTACAAACAATTAAAAGAGCGGTATGATTTTATGACAGAGCAATACAACGACCTGGTAAAGGCAAAGGAAGACCTTGGCGTGCTGATCAAGGATATTGATCATACCATGAGCAAATGTTTCCGCGAGGCTTTTGTCGCCATCAACGAATATTTCAAGACTTCCTTTGTACGTTTGTTCGGCGGGGGTACGGCCGGGCTGAAACTGGTTGAGCCGGCCGACGTTCTTAACACCGGTATTGAGATTATAGCGCAGCCGCCCGGCAAAAAGTTGCAGACTTTAAGCCTTTTGTCCGGGGGGGAACGTGCGCTCACGGTTATAGCCCTTTTGTTCGCCATGCTGTCCTACCGCCCGGCGCCGTTTTGCGTATTGGATGAAATAGACGCCGCTTTGGACGAAGCTAACGCGGACAGGTTTGTCAATTTCCTCATGGATTATGCGCGCAAGACCCAATTCATAATCATTACCCACCGTAAAATCACCATGCAGGCCGCCGACCTTTTGCACGGCATTACCATGGAAGAATCGGGCGTTTCCAAATTAATATCGGTTAAATTACTTGACAGAAACGAGGCTTCGGCATGAATTTGTTTGAAAAGCTGAAAGATAGTCTGGCGAGAACCCGCAAGACTTTCACCGAACAACTGGAAAAAATAACCGGCAGTTATACAAAAATCGACGACGAATTTTTAGAAGAACTGGAAGCTGTTTTGCTGACCGCCGATATCGGCGTTAATACCACGCAAAAGCTTTTGCAAGAATTAAAACAGGCCGCCGCGAGCGGGAAAATAGACGGAGTATCAATGGTACGGGAATTTTTGCAAGAACGCATAGCCGGCATTTTGTCCGACGCCGCAGCCGGTATGCTTGTGGCCGCCAAACCGGCCGTCGTTTTGGCGGTAGGCGTGAACGGTACCGGGAAAACGACCACCATCGGCAAACTCGCCGCCCATTACAAAGGGGAAGGCCGCAAAGTTGTCTTGGCCGCCGCCGACAC
>JAISPA010000262.1 GCA_031275255.1 Acidaminococcales bacterium
CTATAATTAACGTAGCAAACATATAAATATTATATGTTTAGGCCGATCATAAAGCTGAAGGCCGGATAAGTACGCTATATCCGGCCTTTTTGCGGTTTTTTGGGGAAAAGCTTGCCCCGGCGCCCTTGGCCTTTGTTCGCGGCAAGCAAAACAACGCGCTTTATTTAAGTACGGGAGGCGGTATCAATGAAGATTGAGAAATATTTTCTTTCCGGGCTGCTCATTTTGTTCGTCGGCCTTTTGCTCTTGTACGGCGGCTACAACCGCCCCGGGTTCAGGACTGCATCGGATGTAACGGGGAGCCACTCAACCGGCGCGCCTGCCGCAATGCCGCTTCCGCACACAGGCGGCGCGCATAAATGAACGGGGCTCCGTCCGGCTATGGTCTTTCCGCCCCTTGACTTCCGCGCCTGTGAAGACTGGGACTGTATTACAGCAAAGCGGCGTGGCAAAACAGCCGCAAAGATGCCGTGATTTTAGCCGACGGCCAGTGCCAGGGCGGGCGGGCCAATATTGAATGTTACTTTAATAGGCGGAAGATTCCACTCCCGCCGAATGCCAGGGTTGACTCGGCGATCAAGCGCGGCGCAGATTTTTTGTAAAAAAGAGAAAGGATGATTTAACAATGAATAGGGTGTATAAGAGCCTGTCGGCATTCTCTCTTTTGACCAGTCTGTGGCTGCTGGCCATAGCGCGCGTTTTCCCGATCTGTTCCGGGCTCAACAACGGCCAGCCCATGCCCTGCCATTACACTTATCAGGCGGTGTTCCTGTTCGCTTTGCTGGCGGCGGTCGCCTCTTTGGGGCTTTTTGCCCTGCGCGGGGACGAGGCGAAGGCCACGGCCGGATTCTTTGTTTTCGCCGCCGGCGCGTTCATACTGGTTCTGCCGCAAAGCTGGGCGTCGGGCATTTGCGCGCACGGCTCCTGTATAAAAACTTCTTTCTTCTCAAGCATCGGCGCGGCCGCCTTATTGGCCAGCGGCGCCTTTCTCTGCTTTTCCCGCCTGCAAAGGCTGCGGCTGCGCCCTGAGGGTTAGCCGCAGCGATGTTTTACAAGGAGTTTTATCATGTGGCCGTTGATTTTTAAAAATCTGCTGCACCGCAAACTGCAAAATGTTTCGCTCGCCCTGTCCGTGGCCGCCGGCGTCGCCATCCTTTTTTGCGCGCTCAATATTACCAAGGGGGTCGATGACGGCCTGCGCCTTTTGACGGAACGCATGGGCGCGGACATCATCGTCGTGCCGGGAGGTGTGGAAACGGAGCACAGTATGTATCTTTTCAGCGGCGCTACAGTCAACCGCTATATGCCTGCGGATACTGTGGCCAATCTGGCCCGGATACCCGGCGTAGTCCGCGCCAGCCAGCAGTTTTTCACGCACACCTTGGCCGCCGACTGCCACGATATAGGGAACGAAAACCGTATGCTGGGCTATGACCCGGCAAGTGACTGGATAGTAGGCCCCTGGCTGAAAAAAATAAACAAGGTTGCGCTGGCCGACGACGAGGTGATTTTAGGCGCCGGCGTACCTACCTGGACGCAGGACAAAATTTCCGTACTGGGCAAATGGTACAAAATTGTCGCGGTCGCGGAAAAAACCGGCGCGTCACTGGACAAATCGCTGTTCGTCAGCATGAATGAAGCTCGGCGCGTAGCCAGGGAAAGCCCCATGCTCGCCCCGGTATGGCAAAAAGAAGGCGACCCGGCGGGGCTTATTTCTACTGTTTTGCTGAAAACCGCGCCTAAAGCCGATATTAATCTTATCGTGGAAAGAATACAGAACGAAGGCTATTTTAAACCGATTGTCGCCGCACAGGTAAAAGAGCAGATAATAAACCAATTTACGGTACTGGTGCTGCTTTTGGCCGGAACCGGGGCAATAGCGGCTTTATGCGCTATTTTCCACCTTTTCGCCCGTTTTTATTCCATGATCATTGAGCGGCAGGCGGAATGGGGCCTTTACATGGCGCTGGGAGCGTCCGCCGGCGATCTGTCCCGGCTGGTGCTGGGAGAGGCGGCGACCATTACCGCCTGCGGGGCGCTGCTCGGCTTGCCGCTGGGCGGCATCCTTTATCTGGGCGGGTTAGCCGTGCTGGAAAGTTATCAGCATTTTCCCTTCGCGCAGCCGTCCTTGGCCTTTATGGCCATAGCGGCGGCCGAGTTCACGCTGGGCGTCTTCGTTTTCAGTATGCTGTCTGCCTGGCTGCCGGCTTTGCGGCTAAACCATGTCGAGCCGGGCGTGGTCATGACCCGCGGCGAATTTGACTGACGGCGGCGGCACGCGCCGTCTGCTTTGGATGCCTTGCGCAGGAGGGACATTTTGGCCATTTTAGAATTAATAAACGTAACAAAAAAATACGGCGACACCGTAATTTTAGCCGATGTCAGCTTCGCGCTCACGCCGGGGACTTCTTTGGCGATAACGGGCGAATCGGGCGGCGGCAAGACCACCCTGCTGTCCGTCGCCGGCTTGTTGCAGGACGCCGGTTCCGGGCGGATAATGCTGGACGGACGCGAAACAACGCAAGCCGCGAAAGCGGAAAAAGCAAAGCTTAGGGGGATTTATTACGGGTTCATATTTCAAAGGGCCAGGCTTGTAAACTCCCTGAACGCCCTGGAAAACGTCCTTGCGCCCGTCCGCTTTATACGGCGGGGCAAAGACAGCGGGCAAAAAGCGCTGGACTTATTGGCGGCGCTGGGACTTGAGGGCAAAATCCAC
>JAISPA010000045.1 GCA_031275255.1 Acidaminococcales bacterium
GGCAACTGGCTGAACATACCCGACTGCCTTATACCGGATGGTGGCTGGAACAGGATGCTTTCAGATTTTTACGGGAAGCCGGAAAGGAGTAACTTGGCAAAATGTCGGAATTTATAGAACAAATGCGCCATGTCTGCGCTTTGGGCGGCTATCATTCGGTATTGGCCATTGAGCGCGCTGTACCCATATTGCACGCGGGCGCGGGCTGCGGCCAAAAACTGACCCGCGCGATAGGTTTGTCCAACGGCTGCCAGGGCTCCAGCTATACGGGCGGCCATTCCATCCCCTGCTCCAACATAGGCGAAAAAGAGGTGGTTTTCGGCGGGGAAAACAAACTGCGGGAGGTTGTCGGCAACGCGCTCAAAGTTATGGACGCCGACCTGTTTGTCATACTGACCGCCTGTACCTCGGACATTATCGGCGACGATGCCCTGGAAGTAGCGCGCCGTTTCCAAAAAGACGGCTACCCGCTGGTGTCGGTGGAGACAGGCGGTTTTAAAGGCACTAACTTTTTCGGGCACGAACTGGTGGTGGATGCCTTGATTGACCAGTACCTGAAACCGGCCGGGCGGATGGAACCGGGATTGGTAAACGTCTGGTCGGTCGTCCCCTATCAAGATCCTTTCTGGATGGGTACTTACAACGAGATAGAAAAATTGTTGTCCCTTTTGGGACTTACACCCAATATCATCTTCGGCCCCGGCCCGGAACGCGGCCTTGCGGCTTTGCGCAAAGCGCCGGCGGCGCAGTTTAATCTCCTGATATCGCCCTGGGTCGGCCTGTCCAACGTCAAGCATCTGGAAGAAAAGTTCGGCACGCCTTACCTTCATTATCCGGCCCTGCCCATCGGACCTACCGAAACAGGCAGATTTTTGCGCGCGGTCGCCGAATACGCCGGGCTTGAAAGCAAACGGGCGGCTAAAGTCATAGAAAAACTGGAAGCGCAATATTTTTATTTTATCGACCGCGCCTCCGATTCTTTGCTGGAAACCAGGCTGATGCCGCGGCGCTTTCTGACGGTGGCCGACAGTTTCTACGCGTTGGGGCTGGCCAGGTTTCTGATTGAAGACATGGGCCTTTTACCGGAAACGCAGTACATAACCGACGGCACGCCGTCAAAACACCAGCAGGCGCTGACCGAGGAATTTAAAAAATTTGCCGGCGGCATAAAAGCGGAGGTGATATTCAGCAGCGACGGCGGCGAGATACACGAGGATATACGCCGGAAATCTTTTCGGGCGCGCCCCCTGCTTTTAGGCAGCGCCTGGGATCGTGTACTGGCGCAGGAAATAAACGGATACCAGCTTTCCGTATCCGCCCCCGTAAGCAACCGCATGGTGCTTGACCGCTCCTATGCAGGCTACAGCGGCGCTTTGCGCCTGGTGGAAGATATATATACTTTGGTTCTGGAAGACTATCAATAAAACAACTTTTAAAGGAGCGTTAAAACATGGCTGTTGGCAAAGGAAAAATTTTAGCAGGTATTTTAGGCATTATCGTGGTCGGCGGCATTATCTACGGCGCCAATTTCGCATCCAAACCGGTAAGCGGCAGCGAAGGGGAAAAAGACGCGGCAGTCGATGAGAAATTGTTTCCCATCAAGACCTGGTCGCGCACTAACTGCGAGGCTACCCCTTGGGTAATCGCCGACAAAAAGGGTTTCCTGAAAGAAGAAGGCCTACGCATTGTTTATACCGGAGATACGCAGGCCAACCAACGCATACCATCGGTATTAAACGGCGACAATGACGTGGGCACGTCGCATCCTAACGGGATAGCGGTAGCCATCGCCGGCGGCGCCAAAATCAAGGGCACTTACCCCTTGGGCATCGATCCCACGCCTGACCTTGACCCCAAACTGCGCCACATGAATTGGTACGTCAACCCCAAAGAACACCCGGACATAAAGACTTTTAAAGATTTGCTCAAACTTGACGGCAAATTGAAGTTCGTTACCTCCACCCGCAACACCTGCACCGACTTTCTGACCAACAAAATCGCCGATGCCAGCGGCGTACCGCGCAACAAAATAGAGTTTGTCACCATGCCGGACGTACAGACAGTACAGGCGCTCAAGCAAGGCTTGATTACCGTGGGCGCGGTGCACCCCCCTTACTATAAGTCAATGGAAAACGCCGGCATGGTAAAGATCGCCGACAGCCTGGACGCTAAAATAGGGGCGGCGGGCGGCATAGGTTTCTACTATTTCAACACAGATTTTATCAATAAAAACCGGGATGTTATCAAACGGTTTGGCCGCGCCATGATCAAAGCGCAAAAATACGCCAACGAACATCCCGAAGAAGCGCAGAAACTTACCGAAGAATGGATAAAAGTGCCGGTCAGCGCCACCCATTATTACGGCGGGCGGGTGGAATTTGACGACAAAGACGTTGAACCGTGGCTGGAAGATCTTCGGCAAAACAAAGTGATACCCCAAGATTTCAAAGTAAGCGACGTGGCGGAACACATTTTCCAGTAAAGAGAGCGCAAAATCCCCCGCTTACATCCGCCTGTAAGCGGGGGATTTTCGCGGCGCGGCACAACAATTATTTTCCTTTGGCGAAAGTCCATTTATCCTGCTCGCCCGTATACCCGCACTCGCCGCAACGAGGCGAATTGACAAACGGGAGCAACGCGGCTTCGTCGTCAACTTTTGCCGCGCACTTGTCGCAGAGCAATTCTTGCTCCCAAACATTGACCTGTGTTGCGGGTGCTCCGCACTTTTCGCATACTTCTTCTAACGGCGCGTTCCGGGCAAACAACTGCACCTTTTCTTTCCGCTTCGGGCGTGAAACCGCGCCCACGACTGTAAGTACAATTTCCGTTGTCGAGCCGAAGTCGTATTCATAAAGCAGTGTATCGCCGACACCAAGCTCAGATATTTTCCGTGCTTTGCCAAATTCCGAACCGCCGCGCCCAAAAGCGCTCAAATGCCCGCAGCATTCGCACCAGATTTGCCGCAGGAACTTGTCTACCGCCGTAAGCGCCGCGTTAACCGGCACAGTGAAATACAGCCAGTATTCCTTGTCGTACAAGCCCTCTGCCTTAAACAGCAGACATTGTTCGTCGCCGCCGTTGTGGTCCTTTAAGATGTGATTCTTGATTGCCGTCTTTCCCGCAGTTTTCCCGCAAATAAAACAATTCCCCTTTGTCGCCGCCATGATTTTCCCCCTTTCAATTATTGTTTGTACGCGTTTCTCCAAATAGCCAAGGTGCGCAAACACTTCGCGCTTTTATCATATACCTTGTATTATAACACGTTTTGCGAAGATTATAGGCGAGATTTCCCGCTTAGCCATTTTAACGACCGGCATTTGAGTTACAGTAAGTAACTGCTGATTAATTGTCAGCCTTCCCGCAAAACGGCATGGTCTAATAATCAAAAAGAGAAGCGGGCGCAAAATTATGTCGTATGGGCAGAAGACACGTTGGTAAAGAGCGGGAAGTTCAGGCTTCCGGGCAAGAAAGCCTTGCTCGAAAATACCGAAATTGAGGTTATACTTGTTGATGTGA
>JAISPA010000096.1 GCA_031275255.1 Acidaminococcales bacterium
GCCCCCGTGGCGCGCGCGGGCGGCTTCAAACTGAAACTGCCGGTTCCGCCCGAATGTTCCGACCGGATACTGACGCTGGAGAAATTGACCGTAGGTTATGACCGCCCGCTTTTAAAGGATATTGACCTTGCCGTCCAAAAAGGCGAGAAAATAGCGCTCATCGGCGGCAACGGCGCCGGCAAGACCACCCTTTTAAAAACCATTGCCGGCGGCCTGCCTGCCCTGTTCGGGCGGGTAGCGACAGGCGGGCGGGTAAAGGCCGGCTATTTCTCGCAAAGCCAGGAAGGGTTGTCCGGCGGGGAAAGTATTTTGGAAAACATACTCACTGATTACGGCCTGCCCGAGGAAGAAACCCGGACGTTTTTAGGCGGCATGCTGTTTCGCGGCGATGATGTTTTCAAAAAACTCAAGGACCTCTCCGGCGGCGAACGGGCGCGGCTGGCGCTGCTGCGCCTCTTGCTCGGCGGGGCGAATTTTCTTTTGCTGGACGAGCCGACCAACCATCTGGACGCCGCCGCCCGCGCGGCGGTGGAGGAAGCGCTCCGGCAATGGGCCGGCGGCATGCTGCTGGTCAGCCATGACCGTTATTTCATCGATAGGATAGCCGGGCGGGTATGGGAAATTGAAAACGGCAGGCTTTACGATTATCCCGGCAACTATAGCTATTGCCGCGAACAGAAAAACTTGCGCCGCCATGAGATGCCTTCCCCATCCGGCCAGCCGGCGCGGGTGGCGGTGAAGGCTGACAAAGAAAGTAAAAAAACGCGCAGCGTGGAAAGGCGGCTGGCGGCGGTGGAATTGTCCCTGCGCGAACAGGAGGGTTTGCTTTCGGCCTTGGAAAAGCGCCTGTCCGACCCGGCGGAACACGCCGACTTCGCCGCCAGTTGCGCGCTGTCCGCAGAATACGCTCGGCAAAAAGCCGGCATTGACTCTTTGACGGCGGAATGGGAAAAATTGCTGACAGAATGGGAGAACCGCTGATTGAACGGGATTTCAAGGTATATTCAAGCCCCGCTGCCTGGCCCGTCCATTGGGCGCACTGCCATCCTTGGCTTTCGCCGGGGAACAGTATTGGCCTGTCGCTTAATAAAAAAGCCTGTTAATACGATATATAAATTGGGAGGTGATAACTTTGAGCTTGGACCCGATTGTGGATATGGCTGTTAAAATGAAGTATCAATCAATAAAAGAACAGGCCGGCTTCAGCGTAATGAAAATGGCGCTTGACCGGGCTGAACAATCCGGCCGGGACGTAGTGGAAATGGCTGAATCCGCCGAACCCGCTTCCGCGCCGGCCGGCAGTTTTCCCGGGAGCATTATTGACATTTCGGTTTGAAACTTGGTTGAAAAAAGACGCCGTGCGTGAGCGGCGTCTTCCTTTAAGACAGGCTTTACGGCTGTGTTACGCGTCTTTGTGCAAGACGCGTGTATTTGTCTTGTTTGCACCGGTGCGGTGGAACGGGGCGATGTTTTCCGGAAAATATATTTAGAAACGGGAAGTGATTTTTATGAACCAAATAAAATTAGCCAAGGGCGTATATTACGTTGGCTGCAAGGACTGGAAATTACGGGATTTTCACGGGTTTACTACGGTGCGTGGCGTAACTTACAACGCCTATCTGATCGTTGACGAAAAAATTTGCCTGGTCGACTTAGTGAAAAACACTTTTGCCGATGAACTGCTGGCGCGGATTTCCTCAATCCTGCCGCCGGAAAAAATCGACTATATAGTCATGAACCACGTAGAAAACGACCAGGCCAGCGCTTTGCCGCAAGTCATGGAAAAAGCCGCCGGCGCGAAAATTTTCATTACCGCGGCCGGAGCTAAGGAAGCGGCGCGGCTCTACGGACAATACGATTACAATATCGTAAAAGAAGGCGATAAGCTCGAACTCGGTGAAAACAGCCTGCATTTTGTTACCCTGCCCATGCTGCACTGGCCTGACAGCATGGTGGCGTATATGCCCGGGGAAAAAATACTCTTTTCCAACGACGCTTTTGGGCAGCATATTTGCGCCAGCAGCCCTTTCGACGACGGAAGCGATCTGGCGGCCGTCATGGAAGAAGCGCAAAATTACTACGCCAACATCCTCATGCCTTACAGCAAACTGATCGGCGGCGCGCTCGGCAAGGCGGGAGGGCTGGCGATTGAAACGATCGCCCCCAGCCACGGCGTTATCTGGCGTTCCCATATAAAGGACATCCTGGAAAAATACGCCTTTTGGGGACAGGGCGGCGTGAAAGACAAAGTGCTGGTTGTTTACGACAGCATGTGGGGCGCGACCGAACGCATGGCGAAAGCCATTTGGGAAGGCGCAGCCAAAACGGGCGTTGACGCCCGTCTGTATAAACCCGGGCCGGCGGAGAACAGCCGTATCGTCGCCGAACTCCTGGACGCGGCCGGCGCGCTTTTCGGGTCGCCTACGCTCAATTACGGCATGATGCCATCCATCGGCGGACTGCTCCTTTATCTTAAAGGCTTGAAACCGGCGGGCAAACTGGCGGCTTCCTTCGGCACTTACGGCTGGAGCGGCGGGGCGCAAAAAGACATGGACGAGCTTTTGCAAAAAGCCGGCATGTCGCTGGAACCGGCGCTTACGCTTAATTGGGCGCCCAGCGCCGAAGATCTGTCGAACTGCGAAAATTTCGGATTTAATTTCGCCAACAAAGCCTGTCCCCCAAAACATTGACCGCACAGAGCACCGGCGGCCTTAAGTTTCGCTTGTCCCGTCCGCTGAAATAAAGATAGAACCGTATATATCACTGCATCCCCCGGCATAGCCGGGGGATGCATACTAAAGGCAAAGCCCGCCGCAAACGCGAAGGAGAAAAAATGTTAGTAATTTTCGACAAATGCCATGACCCTTATTTTAATCTGGCCAGCGAGGAGTTTTTGCTGGCAGAGCGGCGAATGCGCCAACCGGTAATCAGGTTGTGGCAAAATTCCCCTGCGGTGATTGTCGGCCGGTTTCAAAATACCCTGGCGGAAATAAACCGGGAATTTGTCGCCAAAGGCAATATAGCGGTTGTAAGGAGGATTACTGGCGGCGGCGCGGTTTATCAGGATTTCGGCAACGTCAACTATACCGTTGCGCAGCCGACAGGCAAGAAAATTATAGATTTCGCCCAATTTACCAAACCGGTCATCGAGCTTTTGGCCGGGTACGGTATAAAGGCCGAAAATCGCGGCCGCAACGACATTGAGGCGCAGGGCTGCAAAATTTCCGGCGGCGCCCAGACGATAAAAGACAACCGGGTGCTGCATCACGGAACATTGCTTTTTAACGTGAAACTTGACGTGCTGGCGCGAGTCCTGCGCGCGAAAGAACATAAACTTGCCGCGCGGGGAGTGTCTTCCATCAGGGCGCGGGTCGGCAATATAGTTGACTTTATGCGGGAACCTTTGCCGGTGGAAGTTTTTCTGAAAGATCTGGAAAAACATTTTCTTAGG
>JAISPA010000229.1 GCA_031275255.1 Acidaminococcales bacterium
CGGCTGAAAATCACCAAAGAAGGCGGGTTGCGCTTTATATCGCACCTGGAATATATGCGTACGCTGGAGCGCGCCGTGCGCCGGGCGAAATTGCCGGCGGCCTGGACGGAGGGCTTCAACCCGCACATGAAACTGTCGCTGGCGTCGGCGCTCGGGCTGGGCATAGAAAGCCTGAGCGAATACGCGGAATTGGAACTGGCCGCGCCGTTAAGCGCGGCGGCGGCCGCCGCCGCGCTTAACGCCAAACTGCCGCGGGGAATCAGGGCGCTGGCCGCCGACGTAGTGGAAAAAGCGCCGAAACTGGCCGCCCTTTTGGCTATGGCCTCCTATACGGCGGATATGCCGGAAGGCTTCCCCGCCGAATCGATAAACAGGGCGGCCGCCGGGTATAACGAAGCGCCGGAATTTTTCTGCGACAAAAAAACGGCGCCAGGCAAGCCGGCGCGCCGGCTTGACCTGAAAAAATATACGCCGGCGGTAACTTGTGAAAACTTGCCCGGCCGGGCGCGCCTTTGTTTCGACTGCCTGATTACCGCCGCGGGCTCGGTCAGGGCTCATGACCTCATTGACGCTTTAAACAGCCGGTTTGGCCTGGGCCTGGATATTTTGGCGGTGCGCATCACCAGAACCGGCCTTTACCGGGAAGGACGGGAACCCTTAATTACCGGACCGACCCTTTCCGACGGGGCAAACCCGCCCTTTTGGTGGCCGGATATTAAGCGGGAGCCGAATCTCCCGCAAAGAGAAGTTTCACATTCAAATGAAGGCTCAGGCAATGGAGAAGATTAAAATGAACCGGATTCTGCTCAGCGTCATGTTGGGAGAAGTCAGCATGGCGCTCGTCACGGACGGCATATTGCAGGAATATGTGTTGGAACGCAGCAATGAACAGCGCATTGTAGGCAATATTTTTAAAGGGCGGGTAAAAAACCTTTTAACGGGCATACAGGCGGCTTTTATTGACATAGGGCACAGCCGCAACGTGTTTTTTTATAACGGCGACAAATTGGATTTAAGCGAAGGGCAAAGCATTATTGTTCAAATCGTCAAGGATGCCATGGGCTCCAAAGGGCCGCGGGCGATAACGCGGCCGGCGCTGGCCGGGCGATATGTGGTATTTTTGCCTGGCGCCAATTATTTGGGAGTATCGAAAAATATCACAGACTCCGCCGAAAGGGCGCGCCTTAGGGCAATCGCCGACGCGGAGCGGCCGAAAAAGACCGGCGTGATCGTACGGACGGTCGCGGCCGGACGCGAAGAAGAAGCGATCAAAAAAGATATACGTTATCTGGCGGGACTGTGGAACTCCATCGAGGCGCGGGCGCAACGGGCCAAATCGCCGGCGCTCCTTCACCGGGAGGCGGATCTGCCCGTGCGGGCGGTGCGCGACTATCTCAATGACAGCATAGATGAAATCGTGGTGGACGACAAAGAAACCTGGCGGATCATCTCGGAACTCGTGTCTTTCAGCTATTCCGATTATAAAGGGCGGATCGTCCACTATCAAAAGGCGGAACCCATTTACCGCCATTACCGCCTGCAAGAGGCCATCGACGGCCTCAACGCGCGCCGGGTCGACTTGGAATGCGGCGGCTACTTGATCTTTGACTACACCGAAGCCCTGACGGTAATCGACGTGAACACAGGCAGTTACAAAGGAGAAACCAGCCTGGAGGAGACGGCTTTTTTCACCAATATGCAGGCGGGGGCGGAGATCGCCCGCCAAATAAGACTGCGTGATATCGGCGGCATAATTGTCATTGATTTTATCGATATGAATGACGCGGAAAACCGGAGCAGAATATTGAAAAACCTAAGTGGCGCGCTGGCCGGCGACCGCATGAAACCACGCGTTTTGGGCATAACGGCGCTGGGGCTGGTGGAAATGACCAGAAAAAAATCCCGCCAGAACACCGCTACCGCCCTTTTCGCCGAGTGTCCGGCCTGCGGCGGCAGCGGCTATGTGAAATCGCCAGAGACGGTGGCGGTGGCGATCCGGCGCAAACTGGCCGAAACAACCGGGGCCCAATCCTTGCTTTTGCTAGCGCACCCGTCGGTCGCCGAATGGTTCGCCAACTGTGAGCTGGGGCGGCTGCCGCGCGGCGTAAAGCTCAAAGTGCAGGCGGTGGAAACCATGCATCCGGAAACTTTTACGATACTGTCTTTAAACGAGGGTTCGGCAAAATAAAAACGCGCGAGTTTGCGGGCGGCAAAAAATGGCCGGTAAACGCCAACTCCCCCTTCCGCCCCTCAAAGAAACATTCCCGCAAGGGCTTGCGAAAAATAGGCAATCGCGGCATACCCCCCGCCGCCCTTGCCCAAAACCGTGGCGATACAAAGGTGGGTGGCCGTCCAAACCACCCTATGGGAAACGGCGGCGTTTGCCACGGCAATTGCCTATTCTAAAACTCCAGGGAAAATTTGCTGCCTTTGTTTGACAACAACGCGCAAATGGTTTTAATATATTATCATAAATATAACATAACAATGTTGCCGTCCGGCGCGGGCAAAAATCACATCGCCTGGGGGCAGGCAACAGAATGTAGAGAATGTTTCTTGCCGCAAGTCCGGCCGCCGCCCGGATAGCCGTTCATTCCTTTGGAGAAGAAGCGGGGCGCACAGGCAGACAAAATAAAAAAGTACGCAAATCCGCGTACTTGCTGGATAAAACAGAAAACCACAGGTAACATTCTCTACATTCTGTTACCTGTCCGCTTTGGGCTGAAGCGGTTCGTTTGCCGCGCCTTTGAAGCTTACGGGCGAAAAGCGCCCTCCCCGGCGAGGCAAGCATAGCATGGACTGCGCGAAAAAACAAGCGGGAAGAACCCGCTCCGGCACACCCCAAGGCAGTCCGCAAAACAGGGCGCGCCGCGCGCGGACGGTTTGCCGTTTCCGCCTGAACGCTGAGCCGGTTTGCCTTACGGCGAGCAGTTAAAAGGCAGCGGCTGCCAAAGGCCGGCCGGCCGTGAACATAAGACAAATCTCACGCCGATTGCCGGCATTGCGCAAAATTCACACCAACAAACGCAAATTATAAGGAGGAACAAACAAATGAGAAAACTAACCAAAGCGCCGCGCAAACTGAAAGCACTGGCGTTGGCGGCCGGACTGGCCCCGCTGCTGCTCACTACGCCGGCGGCGGCGTCCAACTACTATTATTATGACGCCGACCCGGGTACGGGC
>JAISPA010000276.1 GCA_031275255.1 Acidaminococcales bacterium
GCACCCATCGGTATACAATTGTCATAAGATTTGCTCATTTTCCGCCCGTCAATGCCGGGCAGAATCTTGGCTTCGGTCAAGATGGCCTCCGGCTCGGGAAAAACATGACCGTACAGATAATTAAAGCGCCGCGCCATCTCCCGCGACAATTCCACATGCGGTATCTGATCTTCGCCGACCGGCACATAATTGGCCTTATACAGCACAATATCGGCGGTCATCAAGACAGGATAACCTAAAAACCCGTAAGTATTTATGTCTTTGCCCTGCGCACCCAGCTGCTGCAGTTTGTCTTTATAAGTAGGCACCCGTTCCAGCCAGGAAAGAGGCGTGTTCATTGAAAGATACAAATGCAATTCGGCGTGTTCTTTTACCTGGGACTGAAGAAAGACGACGTTCTTTTCGGGATCCAGCCCGGCGCTGAGCCAATCAACCGTCATCTGGAAGACGTTTTCCTTCAGCTGGCCGGTGTCGCTGTAAGAAGACGTAAGGGCGTGTATATCGACAATGGAAAAATAACATTCATAGTCATATTGCAGTTGTACCCAGTTCTTCAAAGCGCCCATATAATTACCGAGATGAAAGCGCCCTGACGGCTGCATACCGCTGAAAATACGTTTGTCAGACATTTTTTGTCTCCTTATGGTTAAAATATCAAACTCACAAACACATGCATGGCGAAAAGCAGCATTTGCGCCAAGGGCGATAAAATCTTGCCCGCCAAACCGGTAAACACTATCACCAAGAGTATTATATTGCTGTAATCGCCGAGTTTAGCCAATTGCCACGCGTACCGCCCCGGCAAGGCGCCCATGAGTACTTTTGAGCCGTCAAGCGGCGGCAGGGGTATAAGGTTAAAAAGGCCGAACCACACATTGTAAAGCTGTACCCAATAAAGAAAAGAATATACGCCGGCCTTTAATAACCCGGTAAAATTCAAAGCGCCGATTAGAAAAGTCGCCAAAAACGCCAAAAAGAAATTAGCGCCCGGCCCGGCAAAGGCCACCGCCATTAAAGCCTTGGGGACATTGGTAAAATAGCGCGAGGTTATCTGCACCGGTTTTGCCCAACCAAATCCCGCCACCAGAAGCATGAGCGTACCGATAGGGTCAAGATGCGCCAAGGGGTTCATGGTCAGACGCCCCATATAGCGCGGCGTCGGATCGCCCAGCGAGTCGGCTACCGCCGCGTGGGCGTACTCATGGACGGTCAGCGCAATGAGGAGCGCAGGTATGCGATATATAATATTAATGTCAAAATCCAACATGCGTTTTTCCCCCAAGCCATATCTGAACGCTTTTATTATACTAAATTTTTATTGTTGAGTAAAATATGCAAAACAATAGGGTTGCGGGTTTGCTCCGCAACCCTGCCCGCGCCGCGCGGCGTAGTTCATTTGCCGGTAAAGGCGGGCGCGCGCTTTTCCTTGAAAGCCTTTATGCCTTCCGCGAAATCATCCGTGCCTAAAAGTATGCCGGTGGCAAACGCCTCAAAATCCAAAGTTTCGTCAAGCGCCGCGTTATAGGTATTGTTCAGCGCCCGTTTGGCCATTTCCATAGCCAGCGGGGCGGAACGCGCCAACGCGCCCGCGAAATCCATGACCTGTCCGTAAAGTTCCTCCTGTGGCAGCACACGGTTTACGAGTTTTAGCTGCAAACATTCCTGGGCGGAAATCATATCGGCCGCAAACATCAGCTCTTTCGCTTTAAGCAAACCCACTATCCGCGGCAAATGATAAAACCCGCCGCAGTCGGGCGAAAGCCCGACCCTGGCAAAACTTTGCACAAATTTTGCCGTATCGGCGGCAAACACAAGGTCGCAGGAAATCGCCAGATTAAACCCCGCCCCGGCCGCCACCCCGTTTACCATGGCGATAACCGGTTTGGGTATTTCGTAAATATTCTTTACAATTTTGCCGACCCTGGCAATAAACGCCCGGCGTTCGTCCGCCGTCGACAAGGTAGAGAGAAAATCCAGATCGCCGCCGGCGCAAAAGGCTTTCCCCGCGCCGGTAATAACAACCGCCCGTATATCCTTGTCTCTTTCCGCCCGGGCAAGGCTGCCGATAAATTCGTCCACCAACCCGCCGGTCAGAGCATTCAACTGTTTGGGGCGGTTCAAGGTGATAAGGGCCGTTTTACCTTTGATTTCATATAATACAGCGTTTTCGGACATACCGGTCACCCCTTCCTATAGACTGTAATTAGGAGCTTCTTTGGTTATGACTATATCGTGCGGATGGCTTTCTTTGAGTCCCGCGCCGGTCATGCGGATAAACCTTGTCTTGCTGATCATCTCTTCAATATCGCGCACCCCGCAATAGCCCATTCCGGCCCTAAGGCCGCCGACCAGCTGGTAAAGCGTGTCCATGACAAAACCTTTATAAGGTACCCGCCCCTCAATGCCTTCCGGCACGAGTTTATTGGCGTCTTCCTGAAAATAACGATCCTTGCTGCCGTGTTCCATTGCCCCCAGAGAACCCATGCCCCGGTACACCTTGTAGGAACGCCCCTGATATATGACCTTCTCGCCCGGGCTTTCTTCCGTTCCGGCCAATATGCCGCCAATCATGACACAATTGGCTCCGGCCGCGATCGCTTTGGCAATATCGCCCGAATATTTTATGCCGCCGTCGGCGATCACCGGAATACCCTTGCCGCGGGCCACCCGGGCGCAGTCGTACACGGCGGTTATCTGCGGTACGCCGATGCCGGCGATGACGCGGGTGGTGCAGATCGAACCGGGGCCTATCCCCACCTTCAAAGCGTCCGCGCCTGCCTCAATGAGGGCGGACGCAGCCTCGCCGGTGGCAATGTTGCCGGCGATAAGTTCAACAGCCGGGAAAGCTTTCTTGATATTGCGCACCGTTTGAATGACGCCTTGGGAATGGCCGTGCGCCGTGTCCACCACCACTGCGTCCACCTTCGCGGCCATTATGGCGTCCAGGCGATCGATCAGGTCGCTGCCCACTCCCACCGCCGCGCCGACCAAAAGCCGGCCGTTGGAATCTTTCGCCGAATTTGGATATTTCATCGCTTTTTCGATATCTTTGATGGTGATAAGCCCTTTTAAATTTCCGTTTTCATCGACAAGCGGCAGCTTTTCTATCCGGTGTTTGCGCAATATCTCCTTGGCCTCGGCCAGCGACGTCCCGACCGGCGCCACAATAAGGCCGTCTTTGGTCATGCTCTCTTTTATTTCCTGGTCAAGGTTTGTTTCAAACCTAAGATCGCGGTTGGTGATAATGCCCACCAGTTTGCCGTTTTCGGTAATCGGCACGCCTGATATATGGTATTTTTCCATCAATTCGTTAGCATCGGACAATTTATGCGTAGGCGACAAGTATATGGGATCAACTATTACGCCGTGCTCCGATCTTTTCACTTTGTCTATTTCGTCCGCCTGCGCCGCTATAGGCATATTTTTATGAATAACGCCGAGGCCGCCTTCCCTGGCCATGGCGATCGCCATACGGCATTCGGTTACCGTATCCATGCCGGCGCTCATGATAGGAATGTTAAGCGCAATATTCCGGCTCACCCTTGTCGAAACATTTACTTGGTGGGGCAAAACATCCGACTGCCCGGGAATGAGCAGCACATCGTCAAAAGTAAGACCTTCTTTGCCAAATTTATCTTCGCGCATGTCCAACCCCCCTTTGCAAAATAGCCAAAACTATCGCGCGAGCGCCCCAAAAGCGCCGTATTTTCGCGGCACACCGCATCCGGCTTGATTTTATCCAGAAAGCCGTACCGGCGAAGCGGCCGCTTACCAAGTTCCTGGAACAACTCCGCGCTTGTTTAACTATTTTTAATATGATAGCACAATCTTCTCCCGCAGTCTATACAAAATATTCGCCGGTCACAGCAAGGGAAAATTGCAAGTTAAATTGCCTGCAATAGTTTTATCCGTTTACACTAGGCCTTGTTTAAAAACAAATTTTGTGGTATAAAAGGGGAAATGAAACAATATGAGTTGACAAATGAAGAGTGGGAACGGATAGAGAGCTTGATGCCGCCGAAAGTCGGCAGCAAA